>JAPVVU010000069.1 GCA_028571885.1 Gammaproteobacteria bacterium
GCTGACCATTGCTTCATTCTTTCTTCGTATGCTTTACGAGCAGCCTGCATTTGAGCTTGCTGTTGCTTTTGCATGCCCTGCATACGTTTCTGATGCGCTTCCATCTGAGCTTTTTGTTGCGCAGTTGGTGCTGGAGCAGCCATAGGTGCACGCCTTACAGGTGCCTGCATCATTGGTGCTTGACGAGGACCATAATAACCACCGTTGTCTGAATACTGGTTATAACCATCAAAATTGGTGTTCATGTTGTTGTAACCATTGTAGTTGCTGTTACCGCTTCCGTAAGCTGAACCACGAGTGTTTCCTCTACCACGACCGCGACCACGACCTTTAATAGTGATTTCTATATCACCGTCCATATCCGCATCACCAGAACCGTCACCCCAACCATTACCATAGCCATTGCCATAAGCATTGTTGTTCATATTGTTATAGCCGCCGCCATTCCAGTTAGTGTTGCTGTTGCCGTCGCCAAACGGGTTCCATGAATCAGATGCAGAAACAGTCATAGACGCAGTAGCAGCAGCGATTGCTGCAGCGATTAATAATTTTTTCATTGTATACTCTCCAAAATTTTTAAATGTATTAGTGTCTGTGTTAATTGTTATCAAATGATAACGAAATTTAAGGGTACTTTTTTTTAAAGAAACTGTGTTAATGTACTAATTTAATGTACTTTGATTTAGTACTGTGAATTGATAATCGTAATCCTGACTATAAATTATCTCTCTAAGCCCGGCTACTTTTTCAATTTTCTATGGGTATAATTATATAGAGATAAAAAAACATTAGCAAGCAATTATATAAGTTCCCACTAATATAGATTAAACTCAAATATCACTGCTCCCGCACATCCATGTGCTACGCAGTATAAGACCGTCCATGGTCAAAAAAAACCCTACAATTAATTCAATCATAGGGCTGATTCTTAAACTCTATCGAGAAATAGAGAAGTATAATATTTATAAGCGCAAGTTATTCAGCTTTATTTCGCTTAAAAAGTAAATCGTAATCTACTCCAATCGTATTTAAATCCTGTAAGCTGATATCTTCTACCTGTATGGTGTCGCTTGTATCGGGTAAGGTTAAATCATTACAACTCTCTAAATTTAATATATAGCAGTCGATAATATAACTATAGAAATCGTGTTGTTCGGCTTGAATCTCATCAAACAGGTGTCTGACATCTATTGATATCTCATCTCGATTTTTTTCTGTCTTAATAACAAAAGTTCGTTTTTTGAATATAAACCCGTAGTGGAGCATTGTATTCATAATACTCTGCCAAATCAGAGCGCACTCATCCTCGGACTTATGTGCGTAATCCAAATTAACAAACAAACCAAACTCATTAGACATGATATTTTCCTTATTATTTTGCACATCATGGCTTTATGTTTTATTAAAAAATGATTCTAGTACAGAATAATGCGGCGCATAAAATAAATCTCAACACCATTTAAATAAACCAATTAGCAGCCTTATACTTACTTTATACTAAATCCAGCATATAAGTAAGAGTGTAGTACAATTTAGCAAAATATCTGCTAAATTGTTCTATTTTCAGATTATTTTCCCTATTTATCAACTATGTATGCAGTTGCTTGCTTAAAGAACAATAAATTTACTGCAGACATTCAGACAAAAAACGAATACCAAACTGAGTTTTAGGATGAATATTCTATAATTTTGGATGTATACTGATAGGGGAAGAAGATTCATCTCCCCTTGCTTGTATTAAGTTTCAATACCTGTTCTATTGTCAGGAGAACAAATATGAATTGGTTTTTTAGTAAAAAGAAAAATCCGCAGCTCAAATCCCGCTCCCCTGAGACTCGCAGGGATAAATTACTCAAGCTAGCTCAGTCTGATATTTATTATTCTGTTACACTTACCCGATGCGGCTGCAAAACATCATCAAGCTTTATTGGGAAATGTTTTCTTTTTGATGAAGCCCCCTCTTTACCATTGAAAGAATGTAGCGCAAGTAAATGCACCTGTGAATACCTGGGAGTGCTTAATCGGCGCAGACTAATAAGACGCATCATCCTGCGGAGAAACACTATCAGGTTAGATGATGATAGAAGAAAAGCTGACAGACGTAAGGGGGGCGAACTCTGGGATAAATATAATGTCTGATTCTGGTGTCAGCGTCGCTGCCAGGTTATACAGATTTCAATATCAAGAAGTATTATAAAATTCTAATTTTTTAATACTTAATAGTTAGTCTATACTCGTACAAGTTAAATAAGAGATAAAGCAGACAATCAAAGCAATGGTATCTTGTTATATAAGTCATGTTTTATCAATTTTTATAAAGCTCAACTTTTTTTAAACAATTAGTTTTAAACAATTAGAGAGAGTATAAAATGAAAAAATTATTAATTGCAGCAGCAATTACTGCTGCTACTGCTTCTATGACTGTTTCTGCTTCTGATTCCTGGAACCCTTTTGGCGACGGCAACAGCAACACTAACTGGAATAGCGGCGGCTATAACAATATGAACAACAATGCTTATGGCAGTGGTTATGGTAATGGCTGGGGCGATGGTTCTGGCGATGCGGATATGGATGGTGATATAGAAATCACGATTAAAGGCCGCGGTCGCGGCAGGGGAACAGGTAACACCCGTGGTTCTGCTTCCGGACGTGGTTATGGCAGTGGTTCTAACGACTGGGACAACAACTTACGTACTTATGGTAACCAGCGTTATGATAATAATTATCGTGGCTATGGCGGTTATGCACCATCACCATATGGTTATGGTCGTCCACCAATGCCATATGGTCAACCACCTCAGGCACCAGCTCCGGTTACTAAGTAATTAAATAAGTAATTGCGTGGTATTTTATATATTGAGGCGGGTATTCTGCCGCCTCTGTTAACTATTATTTATACAGGGATATAGACAATAAGCATCAAAACCATGATTAAAGCAGCATCAAAAAGATAACTATATTCATTATATATTTTTTTAAAATTCATTTTCATATCACACCTCTTACCAATAAACCTAGTACTAATAAACCTAGAATAGAAAACATCTCTACACCTCTATAGTACCACTAGGGTATTCAATTACAACAACTAGGTATTTACCCTAGTTTTATTTGTAGATTAAATGAGCATTTATTGATTTTTATCAATATTCTGGAGAGAAAATAGCTGAAAAGATAAAGTTATCTGAAGAAAATTTGAGTCAGACTAATGATTTTGTATGAAAATACGATAGTTCTGTATGAAAACAAGAAACCCGCTATAAAGCGGGCTTTGCAAGTGATTTAAAACACTTAGAATAATGGTGGGCCGTGTGAGACTCGAACTCACGACCAATGGATTAAAAGTCCACTGCTCTACCAACTGAGCTAACGGCCCTTCAGTTTGAAACTGATTAAATTAGATAGCAATTCCTGATAAATGATCCTCAATCAATCATTCCCAACCAGAGTAAAGCTCGATGAAGAGTAAATTGCCGTCTCTTTAGGATGCGCATATTCTACCGTTTTTATTATTTATGGCAAGCTTTTTTAGCATTTTTTTACAACTTTCTATAATTGCTTTAATAAGCGCTTTGCCTGCCCAGCTTCAGTCGTTTCAGGATAGTTCATGAGAAGCTGATTTAATGTTTGACGAGCCGTTTCTTTATTCCCTAACTCATAAAAACTATAGGCTTTTTTTAATTCTGCTTCTGCTTTTTTTGGACTCATAGGGTAGAAATCAAGTAATAACTGGTAATCAATAATGGCCTGTTCATAATTCTGCTGTGCATAACTGGATTCTGCAACCCAATATTGAGCAATATGTGCATAACTTCCACCAGGATATTTATGTATAAACGCTACAAACGAATCTCTGGCCTTACTATACCTGCGAGCCCTCAGTTCATCATAAGCTTTTTGATAGGCCTTTTGTTCCTGTAAGCGCTCCTTTTTGGACATCGGTATTTTTTTATATACGGCTTTCTTCTCCTCGACAGGTTGTTCAACGATTGTCTGACGCTTGCCATGACTGACCGTGACACCTTCTCTTCCAGCAGTACCATACTTTGCCTGCTCTGAACTGCTCTTATCCAGCACAACAGGCAAGTCTTTTTTTGCAGGCGCTTTTTTTGCAGGCGAAAGAACAGGCTCTGCTGTTCCAGTTGCTGATTGTTTTTCTTCCGGCTTCACAGTATTCGCCATTTTACTTGTGTCACCACCTTCCATCTGGCTTAAACGTCGGTTTAAATCAGTATATAATTCTCTCTGCTGTTGTTTAATAAGATGCATTTCATTCGCCTGCTCCTCCAGCAAACTGCGCAGCTGCTGGTTTTCTTCCTGGAGCTGATTCATACGGTATAGTAATTCCAGCTGTTTTTGTGAACTCGTTAATCGCTCCAGCCGATCCACCCGTACATCTAAAGGACGTTTTTTATAATCTGTTTCAGATTCAGCAAATGCCGGCATTAAAATACCGGACATAATCAGCAGCAATGGCACACGAAGCAACAACTTTGGAAGCAAACATTTTGTTACACACACAGTCATAAACAAGTCCAAATGAAAATTTTCAGCAAATATAGCGCACCTGTAATCTATCCTGGAACAGGTAACACTAAAGATTTGTAACTATTTTTACTATCAGGGATTAATACAAAATTTCAACACGACGGTTTAATTGCCATGCTGATTCACTGTGATCCAGCGCAACTGGATTTTCTTCACCATAACTTCTCACTTCAAGTTGCTGCCCCTGAACACCCGATGCAGTTAAAAAATCAGCAACCGCTTTAGCTCTTCGCTCTCCCAGTGACAGATTATATTCCCGAGTGCCGCGTTCATCGGTATGACCTTCAAGAACCAATGTCTGGTTCGGATTAAGCGAGAGATATTCTGCATGAGCATTCAAAGCAGACTGTCCCTCTGAATTAATCGTTATACTATCGTACTCAAAATAAATCGTACGTACTGAAAGCGGGCTATCAGGATCTGATAATGGATCGCCACTTTGAGACTGACCATTAATAGATGTACCATCACTCATACCGGAATCATTATAGCCGCCTGTCTGACCTTCATAGCTTCCATCTCCGGTTCGATCTTCAACAGTTACATCGGCCCCGCTGTCATCCCCCTCGCTGTCATCACTCGTGGTGGAACAGGCTGTCAAAAAGACGAACGGCGCTATGATCAGGAGAATAGATAATTTTTTTGCTGAATTGTTTTTAAAAAAAGAGTTTAAAAAAGTGCTCATAATGTTTAATTCCTATTTTTTATCGACTACGATAGGGTGACCAGGCTGGTTCTCTGACATCGCCGCTCAGTACACGCAAACGCTGTGGAGAATTACTGCCATCAACTGCAATCGCTTCAAGTATACCTCGACCACGCAATTCAGTCGCATACAAAATCATTTTACCATTGGGTGAAAATGAAGGTGATTCATCTAATTGAGAATGAGTAAGTACTTGTAGATAACGGGTCGCCAATTCTAAAGTAGCCACTCGAAAGCTTCCCCTTTCCCGGGTGATGAATACTAATGATTTACCATCTGGAGAAAAGCTTGCCCCGGCATTATAATCGCCTTCATAGGTCAAACGTTTTGGACTGCCGGCTCTTCCCTGCTGACTAATGGCTATTTGATAGATTTGTGGTTTGCCCGCTCGATCAGAAGTAAATATTAATGATCGACCATCCGGTGACCAGGCAGGTTCTGTATCAATACCATAATGATTAGTGATACGCTGCAAGACACCGCTGGCAGTATACATGACATAAATCTCAGAATTACCATCTTTGGACAATGTCATGGCCAGGCGCTTACCATCAGGCGACCAGACAGGTGCACTATTAATACCTTTAAATTGAGCAATAGTTTTACGCTTACCTGATTTAAGTTCCTGCATGTAAACTATGGAACGATTTTTTTCAAAAGAGACATAGGCCAGCCGCTTACCATTAGGTGACCAGGCTGGCGACATAATCGGTTTTCTGGATTTTAGTATTATTTGTTCGTTATAACCATCAGAATCGGCAACGGCCAGAGTGAACACACGCTTATCCGCATTGACATCATTATTAACCACAACATAGGCAATCAAAGTATCAAATGCACCCCGGCTGCGAGTCAGTTCCTGAAAAATTTTGTCGCTGATTTGATGAGCAACCCGGCGAAGATCCTTACGCGTCACATTGTACTGGAATTCCAGACTATTCCTGCCGGTATAAATATCCAGCATTTTAAATTTTACATCGTAACGTCCCTGGCCAATAGCAACAACCTGACCAATAACCAGATTTTCTGCCTCGGTATTTTTCCAGCGGGGAAAGTTAATTGCACCATCCATTTTTGGACGCTCCGGCAAGCGATTAAAACTCAGAGGTGAGAAAACGCCGCTGCGGGTCAAATCAGAACTGATAACACTGGCTATATCAACAGGTGCTTTACCCGATTGAGACCATGAAAAAGGCACAACAGCAATAGGCGTGGCACTTTTAAAGCCACCTGTAATGTCGACTTCAAGTAAAGCAAATGCCTGATTAACAAAAAACAGAAGATATAAAAAGAGTAAAGAAAACAGTCTTGTCCGCATATTTAATTTTGTTTGTTGCATTTATTTACTTTCCTGGCTCAAATCGTAATCTCATTACTTCAAATTGTTTAAAAATAACACTATCCGCAGGGACAGGCAATGGAGATGCTCTTCTAACTGCGGTTTCTACTGAACGGTCAAAAGATAAGTTACCACTGCTCTCCACAACCTTAACCGAAACAACTTTACCGCTGGGTAATAATACAATGTCTATTTTACATTGCAGATTAGTCGGTGCATCCAGAGGCTGACGCCAGTTACGCTCGATTTTTTGTGCAATCATGGCAACATGACGATTAATAATTCCCTTGCTGAGACGTTTTCGTTCAGCATTCGCACGCTCTTCCTGACGTCTTAACTCAGCCTGATGTTTTTTCTCTTCTTCGGCTTTACGTTTTTGTTCTGCTGCCCGGCGTTTCTTCTCTTCTTTGATTTCCTGTTCAGCTTTTTTCTGTTCCTCTTTACGCTTTTGTTCTGCTTTCTTACGTTTGGCTTCTGCTGCTTTTTTCTCAGCCTCTTTACGCTTTTTGTCCTGCTCAGCTTTTTTCTTAGCCTCTTTTTTCTTTTTGGCTGCAGCGGCTTTCTTACGTTTTAATTCTTCGGCCTTTTGCTTTTTTTCTTTTTGACGACGCGCCTGCTCTTGTTGTTTTTTCTTTTTTAATGCCTGGGCTTTACGTTCTGCTTCCGCTTTACGCTGTTTTTTAAGACGTTGTTTGGCTTTCTTCTGTTCTTCTATTTTTTTTATTTCTGCATCATAGGTATTCGCATCAACCGAAGTGACCTGGATAACATCGCCCTGTTCCAAAACAATTTTCTTTGGTTTATCCATTTGCCAGTTAAAGAACAAAGCACCAAAAAATATAAAGTGCAGTACTACTGCTACAACAAAAGCTATGCTGTTTTCTCTGATCCAGTCAAACATTTTTAAAAACCATCTTTCACCATCATTACAGCGCCTGATTACTTTCTATGGTTTTAGTCATCAGCCCGACATTGGGAATACCGGCCTGACTCAACAAGGCCAGAACATCCATAATAAAAAGGTAGCGAACATCTTTATCACCAGCAACCAGTACAGAAAGCTTTGGTTTATCCAGCAACTTATTTTTTATCTGTGCAACCAGGTCCTCACGATTTACCGGTTTCTCTTTTCCCAGGCCTATGGTCAGATAGTATTGACCCTGCAGATCAACTTTTACGATAACCGTCTCTGCTGGTTTGGGATCGAGTGATTCTGTTTCATCGGCCTGCGGTAGCTCGACTTTAACACCCTGTGTTAATAACGGCGTTGAAATCATAAAGATTACCAGCAAAACCATCATGACATCAATGTAGGGTACCACATTGATGTCAGCCATGGGTTTGCGGCGCTTTCTCGCCATTAGTTATGCACCTGACGGTTTAGCAGATTGTAAAATTCTTCCATAAAGCCATCATAACGTCCTTCCAGACGTTCAACACTATAGGAAAAACGGTTATAAGCAATCACTGCGGGTATGGCTGCAAACAGGCCCATGGCAGTTGCAATCAGAGCTTCGGCAATACCTGGAGCCACCATCGCCATGGTTGCCTGCTCAACCTGTCCCAAAGCTCGAAATGAGTTCATAATTCCCCAGACAGTGCCAAACAGGCCGACATAAGGACTGGTTGAACCCACTGTTGCCAGAAAAGGCAGGCCTGATTCTACTCTTTCCACTTCACGATTAAGGGTCACTCGCATAGCCCGTTGCGCACCTTCCAATACGGCTTCATTGATCATTCCAGGCTGCTTATGTAATTTGGCGTATTCACGAAATCCCGCCTCAAAAATACTGGCCATGCCCTGGGCATTTTTACGCTGTGCAAGTGCTTTATATAAATCGACGAGATCAGCACCGGACCAGAAACGGCGCTCAAATAAATTAGCTTCATCTTTGGCTCTTTTTAACACTCTCCATTTCTGGAAAATCATAGTCCAGGCGATAATAGAAACCAGCAGAAGGCTCACCAATACCAGCTGAACCATAACACTGGCCCCACCGACAAGAGAAAGAATTGACATATCTGTATGCATTAGTCTTGTTCCATAGAGAGTTGTTCCATAAAGAATTGTTCCGTTTGAGAGTTGTTCCGTTTGCTACAGTGAAAATACATTAATTAGGTGGAGGTGGAGTTGCTGTTTCTTATTCCACCTTATCCCAGAGATTTAAAAATTGATCATAAATAAGTTTAGGTAAAGGTACCGGCCTTTTTTGTTCGACACTCAAACTAACAATTTTCACCGTGCCCTTCGTTAACACCTGCTCATTACCTGCATCATCCTGCCTGACGATAAGCTGCTCAAAAATAATGCTGGCCCTGCTCAGTCTTTGAATACTTGTCTTTACCGACAAGGCCTCATTAAACAAGGCTGGTTTTAAATAATTGATGGCTAATGAGTGAACAACAAATATGATACCGTATTGATTCACGATATCGTCCTGCTCTAAGTGCAATGATCTGAGCCATTCTGTTCTGGCTCGTTCCATAAAATTCAGATAATTGGAATGATAAACCACACCGCCACTGTCAGTGTCTTCATAGTAGACTCTGACAGGCCAGATAAATTCACTCATAGTTTGATTCTTTTTTTTGTAAACCTTTTTGTAAACCAAAGTGTAAATAAGCCATATCAGTCGCAACCCTCCCTCTTGGCGTTCGCATAATATAGCCCTGCTGGATTAAAAAGGGTTCCAGAACATCTTCTATGGTGCCTTTTTCTTCACTGATGGCTGCCGCCAGATTATCAACACCCACTGGACCACCATCAAATTTTTCAATAATACTGAGCATCAGTTTTCGATCCATCATATCAAACCCCATGTGATCAACTTCCAGCATATTTAAAGCCCGATCGGCAACATCAATATTAACAATACCATCTGACTTTATTTCTGCATAGTCTCGTACACGTCTTAACAATCTATTGGCAATACGAGGTGTGCCCCGCGATCTTTTGGCAATTTCACTGGCACCATGTGGTTCAATTTGTACATCCATTATATTCGCAGAGCGACTGACAATATGGGTCAGATCCGCATCAGAATAAAATTCAAGTCGCTGCACAATACCAAAGCGATCACGCAATGGCGAGGTCAACAGCCCGGCCCGCGTCGTTGCACCAATCAAAGTGAAAGGAGGTAAGTCCAGTTTAATAGAGCGGGCAGCAGGTCCTTCACCAATCATAATATCCAATTGGTTGTCTTCCATGGCCGGATACAACACCTCTTCAACGATAGCGCTCAAACGATGAATTTCATCGATAAACAGTACATCGCCTTCTTCTAAATTGGTCAGTAGCGC
The DNA here is from genome assembly GCA_028571885.1 of Gammaproteobacteria bacterium. Lineage (GTDB taxonomy): Bacteria > Pseudomonadota > Gammaproteobacteria > GRL18 > GRL18 > GRL18. Next base: position 9,894 of record JAPVVU010000069.1, read on the forward strand.
AGCAAGATCACCAGGTCGTTCGAGCACCGGGCCTGATGTCTGACGCAGATTGACCCCCATTTCATTAGCAATAATATGAGAAAGTGTGGTTTTTCCCAAACCTGGCGGTCCAAAGATCAAAACATGATCCAGCGCTTCATTACGATTTTTAGCCGCAGGAATAAATATTTCCATTTGTTCACAAACAGCAGGCTGCCCAACATAATCCTTTAATGTTTTAGGACGAATAGCACGATCGAGCCGATCTTCATTTCGTGCTTCTGTTCCAGAAATAATACGTTCACTCTCTAACATAAGGAGCCTATCATAAAAAGTCTAACATCCTTTATTTACAAGCCTTTAGTCTAAATAAAAAAATTATCTGACGGTATTTTGCAGAGCCTGTTTTATTAAGGATTCGCTGGTTTGATCCTGTTTATCTAATTTGCTAATCATTTTGCCTGCTTCAACAGGCTTGTATCCTAATGCAATGAGCGCACTGGTGGCCTCTTTTATAATATCCTGTTCAATATTAAAATTATCTGACGTAGTCGCGGTTTTGTCTCTCCCCTCAACTGTATCATCCTGCCAGTCACTCAAGCGATCTTTCATTTCAACAATCAATCTCTGAGCTGTTTTCTTACCAATTCCAGGCAAACGAACCAGACCACTTTCATCATTATTTTTTACTACATGGACAAATTCGTTTGCACTGATGCCGGATAAGATAGTTAATCCCAATTTTGGTCCAACACCATTCACTTTGATCAAACTTTTAAATAATCGCCTTTCGGGTTCAGTATAAAATCCATAGAGTAATTGAGCATCTTCACGAACCACCATGTGAATCAGTAAAACAAGCGGTTTATCTAATTCCGGTAAGTTATAAAAAGTACTCATAGGGGCCTGTACTTCATAACCAACACCATGAACATCAATCATAAGCAGAGGTGCCTGCTTTTGTATAAGAATACCTGACAATCGTCCTATCATAGGGGCCTGTTGTTAAATTTGTATGTTTGTTGAGCTTATTAACTTAATTTATATCGTAAAACGTTTTTTTCGCCTGCCGCGAATCGATTTTAATACTTCAGCAGGGTATCTTTCGCTGGCTTTGCTCTTCAGTTCCGTCATGGTTTTTCTTGTATTCGCGTGACAAAGAGCAATGGCCAGCGCATCAGCC
>JAPVVU010000070.1 GCA_028571885.1 Gammaproteobacteria bacterium
GGCTGATGTGTTTGATGCTTTGAGTTGCAAGCGGTGTTATAAAGAGCCCTGGCAACTGGAAGAGGTGTTTACTTATATGAAGGAAAACTCTGCCAGTCAGTTTGATCCGGATATTATTAAAATATTATTAGATAAAGAGACTGATATACGTGAAATATACAGCAAATATTCATAAGAGATAGCGTTCAGCGTTCAGAAAATCAAAATACAGTTTGTGCTCAATTCAGTCGCTCTTTTTTTTGATTTTGCTCAGGCTCTTTCTGAACGCTGAACGCTGAACGCTGAACGCTGAACGCTTCTACTCCACAGGATGAGCCGCCACTTTCTCCATTTTCCAAATATCACGGTTATACTCTTCCATCGTACGGTCAGTTGAGAACTTACTACTGGAAAGGGTATTCATAATACTCATTGTCGTCCATCGCTTCGTATCCTGATAGGCCAGGGAAACTTGTTCCTGAGCATCGATATAGGAACGGAAATCAGCCAGAGTCATCCACATATCGTGTGGACTCTTAATGGAATTAATAATAGGATCAAAGAGCTGAGGTTCACATTGATTAAAATAACCGGACTCAAGCATATTCATCACATTTGATATGTCGTGATCGGCATTAATAATGTTCATTGGATTATATTGCTTTTTAGCGCTTTCAACTTCTTCAGCTGTCAAGCCAAACAGGAAGAAGTTTTCGTCACCAACTTCTTCGCGAATTTCAATATTAGCACCATCCAGTGTGCCAATAGTTAAAGCACCGTTCATCATGAATTTCATATTACCCGTACCGGAGGCTTCTTTACCTGCGGTCGAGATTTGTTCAGAGAGATCGGTTCCGGGACAAATAACTTCCATGGCGGAGACATTGTAATTCGGAAAAAATACCACCTTTAAACGACCATCGGTCTGAGGATCATTATTAATGATACTGGCAACATTGTTGATCAGTTTGATAGTGAGTTTTGCCATGGCATAACCCGGGGCAGCCTTACCGCCAATCAATACACAACGGTTTGTCCAGTTTTTTGTATCGCCGGCTTTGATGCGATTGTATAAATGAATAACATGCAGAATATTGAGTAACTGTCGTTTGTATTCATGAATTCGTTTTACCTGAACATCGAATAGAGCATTTATATCAAAATCAACGCCGCAATCGCTTTTAACCAGATTGGCCAATTTGGCTTTGTTTGATTGTTTAATCAATTTCCATTGGCTGCGAAATTCTTTATTATTCAGGTGCTTTTTTAATTTTTTTAGTTGTGACAGGTCTTTAACCCATTTATCACCAATTTTATTGTTGATTAACTGGCGTAATTCAGGATTACAGCCTGCCAACCAGCGTCTGGGGGTCACACCATTCGTTTTATTGTTAAATTTATCCGGCCAGAGCTGGTAAAAATTATTGAACAGACCCTTTTCCAAAAGTTCAGTGTGTAAAGCGGCAACACCATTAACTGAAAAGCTGCCGACAATGGCAAGATAGGCCATACGAATCTGAGGTACCGGGCCTTCTTCAATAATGGACATTTGCTGAATACGTTTTGAATCACCAGGCCAATGCATAGCAACCTGTTTTAAAAAACGGGAATTAATTTCATAGATAATTTCCAGTAAACGGGGCAGCAGGGATTTAAATAAAGGCACAGACCATCGTTCCAGTGCTTCCGGGAGCAGGGTGTGATTGGTGTAAGCCATGCTTTTACAGGTTATCTCCCAGGCCTCATCCCATGTATGTTCATATTCATCAATCAGCAGACGCATAAATTCAGCGATTGAAATAGTAGGATGAGTATCATTGAGTTGAAAACAGTTTTTTTGCGCAAACTCGCTAAAACCATCATGGTGTTCCAACCATTCACGAATGACATCCTGCAAGCTGGCAGACGCCAGGAAATACTGCTGGCGTAAGCGGAGCTCCTTACCATTTTCACTGCTGTCATTCGGGTAGAGCACCATGGTGATATGCTCTGCAGAATTTTTTTCTTCCACGGCTTCTGTGTAACTGCCGAGATTAAATTCATCCAGATCAAATTCATCGGTGGCAGCGGCTTTCCATAGACGTAATGTATTAACGGTGCCATTCTGGAAACCTGGTATTGGGATATCGTAGGGAACTGCTAATACATCTCGGGTCCCATTCCAGTAAACAGTCAGCTTACCTTTATTGTTCGTATGATATTCAGTGTAACCGCCAAATTTAATGCGCTGAGTGTATTCCGGCCGTTCTAATTCCCAGGGATTACCATTGAGAAGCCAGTGATCAGTCTCTTCAACCTGATGACCCTGCTCAATATGTTGTTTGAACATACCGTATTCATAGCGTAAACCATAACCTTTTACCGGCAGCTGTAAGGTTGCACAACTATCAAGGAAACAGGCTGCAAGACGCCCCAGACCGCCATTACCCAGCCCTGCATCCTGTTCACAATCAGCAATTTCTTCCAGGTCAAGACCAAGTTGATAAAATGATTCCTGAATTGCTTCGGTTAAATCCAGGTTGAGCATGCAATTACTTAATGCACGACCCATCAAAAACTCCAGTGAAAGATAATAGGTTCGTTTACAGTCAGTTTCTTCATATGCGCTGCGGGTTTTCTTCCAACGCTCCATAAGGCGATCTTTCACCGTATAACTTAATGCTTTATAGGGATAATGTGTTGCCCGGCACTCTTTACTGCGACCCAGGGTATGATTATAATAATATCGGAAGCAGTTTCTTAATGATTCAACATCCATTCCTAAAGGCGGAACGTTGGTTAAATCATCGACAGGGTTACTTTTATTCATACGCTTAAAATTAGAACAATCTGTATACATTTGAGGGAACTCGTCTGATTAATTTTTATAAGTTAGAGTTGAGATTTGTGTTCGTTTCCTATCTTATTCCTGCACTGAACTCGATTATTATGGCTAAGGCCAGAGAATTGTCAAATAAATTTTTGATTGCGTAGGTATTTTTTCGATAATTTATCTTTTCTATTTCATTGTTACAATATTGTTACAAGACTGTCTGTTGGTTTACAGCTTCTGCTGCCAGGGGGATAATAAAGGGCATATAAAAGTAATCGATCCAGTTATTGACGCAGGCAGTGGTACTTTTGTTAGTTGAGATTTTTTACCGCCTCAAAATGTGATTTTAAATGATACTGACTGATTCATTTATAATAGCTGACAACTAATTTAGCGATGTTTGAATTTATGTATCATCGTTTCCAGATTAGCCATTTGGACATCAATGTCATCACTGGCCTGAAGCAATGCCTGGACCGAGGAAGACGTTTGTTGTGCTACATCAGAAATCGAATGAGTGGCACTATCAATATCCCTTGCTGATACACTTTGCTCTTCTGACGATTTGGCAATGTACCTCATTTGCTCATTAACCTGAGTGACTGACTGAGAAATGGCCTTCAGGATTTCTGTTGCTTGTGAATTTTCTTCAACAGTTTCATTAACTTTAACCTGACTCGTTGCCATTGCTTTTACGGCTTTATCGGACTGAGTCTGAAGACTTTCAATAATTCTGCGGATCTCACCTGTTGACTCCTGGGTTCTTTGTGCCAGGGTTCTGACTTCATCGGCAACGACTGCAAATCCTCTTCCCTGTTCGCCTGCTCTGGCAGCCTCAATGGCAGCATTCAAGGCTAATAAATTTGTCTGCTCAGCAATACTGGTAATCACAGATAATACCTGACTGACTTCCTGACTATCTTTTTCAAGTACCTTCAATACGCTGGCAGTATTATCAATTTGCCCCAGCAATTCATTGACATTGGAATAAGATTTTTGAACAATGGCATAGCCCTGATCAGCCACCTTTTTGGTTTCATCGGCAGATTGAGCAGAATTCAACGCGGTCTCTGCAACCAGAGTGACGGCTTGACTCATTTCAGAAATGGATGCCGAAATTTTTTTAATTTCATGACCCTGTTCTGTTACACCTGAAGATGTGTCACCAGAGGATGTCCTCACTTCAGTCACGGAGGATTTGACTTCTTCAACAGAACGTTCCACTTCCTTAAGTAAAGCGCCTACATTAAGTAACATCGTATTATAGGCGTCATACAATTCACCAATTTCATTGTCCTGCGTTAACGTGTCAATCTCTAATGGGCTTGAAAAATCACCCATACTGACGCGCTGCAGGCGTTCTTTTAATAAAGTAAATTGGAACATAAGTGTCCGCATACCGTATTGTCTACCCAGAAAAACCAGTATTAAAATAATAACTGATGTACTCAGTGCAATATACAACTGATTGAGAGCCTTTTCGTTGGCTTTCTCAGCCATCATACCCACCGCCATATGCATATTTTTAAGTACAATGAGGGATGATGTTTTAATGTCCAACAATTCTTTCTTATTGGGTTGTTTTATATAGCCCAGAATAGAGACCTTATATGATTGCCATTTTGTACTGACTACTGCCATTTGCTGGATAATATTTTTATCTGTTATGGCAGGAAAATTGTCTTTGGCAACGCCGTTCATCAGCTTTTGGTGTGAGGATTCAAATAAATCAATGGTTTTTTCTACTATAGCCTGATCGGCCACATTCTGACCGACTAACAATGCTTCTTTGGCCAAACGCTGACTCAGCATCCTTTGTCTTCCTGCGGTGTTGATTGCATCAGCACTGCTTTCCAGGGAAAAGTAAAGGGTGATGGTACTCACCAGAGCCAGAACAAATATCAGTAGATAAGAGAAAAGAAACTGGCTGTTAATCGTTTTTAGACCTAATATATTTAAAAGACGATGAACAATAATATTAACAAAGCCTTGCATAATTTATCCTTAAACCATTTAAGTTGTAATTTTTTGCAGAATAGTTTTCGTTGTTCTATATATCGTTAACTATAGATAAAAACTTTAGTGATTGCACAAAATTGCCGGATAAATTTTGAGTCTGTTATAAATAAAAAAAAATACCTAAAACTAACCACATCGGATATTATGCAACGAATGAATAATGAAAATAATTTGCATCACAACTTAGAATTTGGCAGTCCCTGGCTGGATGAAAAAGACTGGCAAAATGGACAAATCCATTCCAGTGCCCGTACTGCACTTTATGCATCGTTATTTTTTGCTCTATTCTGGAATATTATTTCATTTCCAATTGCCTTTATAGCTATTACAGATACTTATCATGGCTGGAATATTGATCATTTAGATCCAGTTCTATTCGTGGCCCTTTTTCCAATTATAGGTATAGGTCTAATATTCTGGGCTTATAAAACCTATCGTCAATGGTCTGCTTTTGGACGTCTATCACTGACTCTGGATCCTTATCCTGGTTCAATAGGTGGTGATGTGGGCGGCTTTTTGGAGCTTCCTGTTCGCTGGCGCTCAGGTTATGACTTTAAAGTCACCATTAATTGTATTCATCATACAATTACAAGCAATGGAAAAAATTCATCACATAAGCAGAAAATTGTCTGGAAAAAACATGCAGCAGTTGACTATGAACCTTCAGTAAATGGCATCCGTTTAAAATTTAAATCACCTGTGGATGAGGGACTGATTGCTTCTGAACCACAAGAAGGTCGTAGCTATTATCGCTGGGTTGTGCATATAACAGGGCAATATAAACAGTCTAACATCAACCTGGATCGTGACTTTGACATACCTGTCTTTAAGCTAAATACTTCGCAAAGCAGCCATTTACATATCATGGCTTCTGCCCCTGAAGTGAGTATTGAGCAAATCAGTGAAGAGCAGGTTCATATCAAGCAAAATACCCGTTCGCTGGAACTGAATTACCCTCGTTCCCGATATGGATCAATGGGGAAAGGCTTATTTATCTTTGCATTGATTTTTGTGGGAGTAACGGCTTTTCTAGGCTATGAAACTGTGTCTGAAATTTACAGCAGTGGTTCTTTTTCTTTGTTCAGTGTGGGCATAACGGGCTTCATGTCTGTTATTTTTGGTTTAACAAGTTTAACAATGCTTGGCTTTGCACTTCACTTGCTCACGAATCATCTTGAGGTCCTGATCGATTCCAATGGTATTAAGGTAGTGAGTCAATCACTTATTCACAATTCAACAAAAACAGCCAGCCTGTCACAGATACAAAAAATTTCAAAAAAAACGACTATGAGCAGTGGGCAGGGGACTGCTGCAACACTTTATTTCACTGTGACTGCAGAGTTGGATAATCACAAAAAAATGACTTTAGGAAATGGTATTAAAGGACAGTTAGTTGCTGATAGTTTGATCAAGCTGATTAATAAACAGCTGAAAAATACCACACTGAGCAGTTCTTCAGGCAAGACTGTTGATGAAGTTGACTCACCTCTGGAAGATACAGATACCCAAAAAGAAAAAGTGGCTCAATACATCAAGCGCTTTAAATGGATTGTCAACATTATTGGTTTTATCTTTATACTATTATTTCTTTTTGAGTTCTTTTCCTTTGCAATGTTTTTTAAATAAAATATTCCATTGTTATTAGACTGAAATTTTTATCTCAAAATAGTTGTTCCGAAATGGTCTCTACTTTTTATTCAGGTATCGTAGCAGAACATGCAATACATTACTTCGCTCAGATTAGCATCAAATCCCGAAATAATGCATCACATACTCTTGTACTAAATGTGAATGATTAATAAAGTCTTTAACCGAATTGATTACAATATTTATTGAAGTGGAAATTGTGAGAAAAATGGATGTTCGCCTAATTATTTATTTCTTTAAAGGTGATAGATTGAATCACTATCGTCCCATAGCCGAAAAATTAGGATTTCCTTATTTAATTGCCAGGAGCACATAGCAGCAATTTCATTAGCCAGATAAAAAATGATTCCGAGTTAAAATTTTGATGTTGAGGCGTTTCTTATCCAGTCAAAAATGACCTATACCTACCATTCAAGATAAATGAGATTTGTTCTCAAATCTCTACATAACAGTAATTCATTTTTATTATAAACTGTTCAAATGTAGATTTTAGTTTCCAATATGACATTTATTGGTCATTGATTATTACGGTTTGAGCACTGACAAAAATTGAACATAAATATTAATAGTAGTTATACGGACAGTGATTTTATTTTTATCGACTAAAAATCAATATAATGAGAAAATTCATTGGTATGCATTGCTTGATTGGAGATGATTTTGTTTGAAAAATATACTTTCCCTGTTAATAAATTATTAACATATGGAGACTGCCGGGATATTCCCTCTGAGCATAGTGAATGGCCTGATTATCAAAAATTAGGGATCACTCATGAACATATTGTTCAACTCATCCAAATGGTAACCGATGACGAGCTTCATAATGCCGATTCAGAGAGTTTGGAAGTTTGGGCGCCAACCCATGCGTGGCGCACTTTGGCCCAGCTTGGCTCTGAAGATGCAATAACCCCTCTAATAAATTCTTTTTGGCGCTCAGAAGAAGGAGATGATTGGTTTTTTGAAGAAGTTCCTTATGTTTTTGGGATGATAGGTATAAAGGCAATACTGGCGCTGTCTGACTTTTTATTTAAAGGGCACAATAGAAGTGATTCATACAACTTGGCGTGCTCTTGTTTAAGAGAAATTGGTAAAATGCACCCTGAGGTACGGTCAGAGTGTATTTCACTCATAACACGAAAATTGGAATTATTTAATGCAAATACTCCCGAATTGAATGGCCTTATAATAAATGACTTAATTGAATTGGAAGCCACTGATGCATTACCCAGCATCAAAAAAGCATACGAAAAAGAGAGTGTTGATTATTCAATACAGGGTGATTATGAGGATGTTGAAATTTATATGGGAGTTAGAAAAACAAGGACAACTCCAGCTAATTATCCAGGACTTTTTGAAGGAATTCCTTTTTTTGAAGATTTAATACCATCAATTGATAATGAACATGGTACACAGGCAATATTACCAAAGAAGAAAAAAATAGGACGTAATGATCCTTGTCCATGTGGAAGTGGAAAAAAATATAAAAAGTGCTGTCTGTGAGCTTGTTTTATACTTTGGAAGACAAGGGCACATTGCATATCAATGCAAATTGTATCTTCCTGACCTATTACTGCCATTGGTAAAAATTGCATGATTCTGGCAGAATACTCAATAGTGACAATTTCTAGGACGTTAATTTACAATGATTTTCATTGAATGTAGTCAAGAATCATTTTCAGGATTCGACCCAAAGCTGACAATTAGGGGTACAAGTGTATTTATGTTCTTTCTATGGCAATTTTGACCTTCGATATAATATCTTCCCATATTTTTTTTTCTAAATTTGTATAAGTTATTGAAAAACTAAATCTTTCTTCTAAACTAAAAAAGACTTATCTGAAAAGTGACGGTAAAGTAATGTAGAATGTTATCTTCACTGAAATTTAGTACTTCCAACAAATATGCTTGCGCGCAAATATAAAGTAGGAAACACTCATGCATCCGCTACTAGAAAAAGACCATCAGCAATTAATTGATTTAATTGACGCTCTAGATAAATGTGTATTAAAAGGCGATTCAATGCATCAGGTAACTAAATATCTTGATGCTTTTGTTGCATTAGCAGAAGATGAATTTAAGAATGAAGAAAGAGTAATGGAAGTCTACAAATATCCGGAGATTATCGACCATAAAAAAGAACATGTCCGCATGCTAGAGCAACTACGTTCTGTACATGGCAAATTAAGCAAAGGCTTCACCCCATTCGGAAAGGATTACATGCAGTATCTGAGAAATTGGTTGGAAGCACATTTATTAGATGCTGACAACAAGTTAGAAAAATTCTTGTATCAGATAAATGCTGATAGTAATAAAACAGATAAATAAGACGAATGTTAACATTTCACCTTATACGGAACGGCAGTTTATGGCCGAAACCTGACTAAAGTCCTTGTTCATATCCAGTATGAATTAATCATAAACGAACCTTTTTGAATTGCCGCTTATTGACCAGATTATAACCTGGATAAAGTGACTCAAATTTCAGCAAAGGGACAAAACTACTAGTTTTAATCTGACCTGGTAATAACTGGGTTTGTGCTCAAAGCGTTTGTTGAAATGAAGTATAGATGGTACACATATGTCCGGTATCCGTCGGTAAGCATCCATTCATTCATAGATTTAAAGCCTAATGAGTACTGAAAGCAGGTATTCAGGGTTTATCCTCAATTGCCTGATTATCGGTAACACCTTACCTACAGTTAGAATTCCTATTTACAGCCAGCATCAATTTCATTTAGTAAAAGACTTTATTACTTTAGTTGAAATGTTTATTACCCAGTTATAGGTTTTATTATCTAAGCACAAGCTTGACAATAACTGGTTAAAGACACCCTTATGGATTCATTTGAATTCAGCTATCAGATTATCTTTTGAAGTGATAACCAGGCGTTGAAGATGTTAGAAATACAGACTGAAAAAATATATTGAGCTAAATGCGCTATTATTATAGTAGAAAACCATATTAAAATATGATCACTATGAAACGCAGGTATTTTTTAAAAAAAACGATAGCATTTCCCCTATTAGCCAATGGCATATTGTCCATTAGAAGCATGGCTGCGCCAAAAATTTATGCTGAACATTTAAATAAAAGAAATCTTCCCATGTATCAAAGCTATTCAGAAAAAAAAAGGCATATGGATCCTTTAATTCGTCTGTTTCTTTGTGGGGATGTTATGACTGGACGTGGTATCGATCAAATTTTGCCAAACCCCAGTGAGCCTCAAATTTATGAACCCTACATGAGAAGTGCTTTAGGCTATGTGTATCTGGCTGAAAAACGTAATGGTACTATTGATAGACCTGTCAGTTATGCCTATGTCTGGGGAGATGCATTACAGGCATTAAATCGTTTAGCGCCTGATGTACGTATCATTAACCTGGAAACCAGCATCACTACTAATAATCATTATTGGCCAGGAAAAGGTATTCAATACCGTATGCATCCTAACAATATTGACTGTCTAAAAGCCGCTGATATAGATATTTGTACATTGGCGAATAACCACGTCCTTGATTGGAATCATGAAGGGCTCAGGCAAACCTTATCTAGTTTGCATAAGGCGAACATCCAAACAGCAGGCGCAGGTGTTGATTTAGCTGAAGCTCAAAGACCTGCTGTGTTTGAAATTCCCGAAAAAGGACGTGTGCTGATATTTTCATTTGCTGAGAGCAGTAGTGGTACACCTAATAGCTGGAAAGCATCACATAAGAGAGCTGGAGTCAATCTGTTAGACAATTTATCTGCTCAGACCCTATACCAACTGGCAAGTCATGTCAGTGCGATAAAAAGAGAAAATGATATCGTAATTGCTTCCATTCACTGGGGAGGAAACTGGGGGTACGATATTGACTTACAACATCGTAAATTTGCCCATGGATTAATTGAACAGGCTGGTTTTGATATAATTCACGGTCATTCTTCCCATCACCCTAAAGGTATTGAAGTATACAAAAATAAACCAATTATTTATGGATGTGGCGATTTTTTAAATGACTATGAAGGGATTTCGGGACAAGAACCCTATAGAGGCGACCTTGGTTTCATGTATTTTTTAACCATAAATGCAAAAACAGGTGATTTAATCCGCATGCAATTAATCCCTACGCAAATAAAACAATTTAGAATACAGTATGCAGATAAAGCGGATAGTCTGTGGTTACAACAGATGTTGAATCGTGAAGGACAAAAGTTAGGCTCCCAGGTAACTCTCGAAAATAATGAGTTGGTTTTAAGTTGGTGATTAGCCAACGATATCTTAATCCCAAGAGATAAATGTATTGTTCAAATCAGATTCGTTTTAATATCAGTATTCTTATGAAGAGTTCTAATTATTTCAGGTGATATTTGTAAAAGAATTTATTACTCAGTTAACAACTTTATATCCTGGTTAAAGAGGTACTTGCAAAAGAGGACAATAAGGGACAGCCATAAAAAATAATTTAAAATTGCCGCTTTTGCCATGAATTCAGAGCTGATTAAATTTGCTCAAATGGCAGGTTAGGGACGGATGCTGTAATTTTTACATCCCTCAACACTTTTGACCTATTCCGGTGATTGAGGGAAA
>JAPVVU010000071.1 GCA_028571885.1 Gammaproteobacteria bacterium
CGTCAGACCGCCAAATGTAAACATAATAACAATGGCAATGGCAAACAACATGGGGGTTTCAAAGGTCATAGAGCCACGCCACATAGTTGCTACAAAATTTAGAATCATCAGGCCAACGGGTATAGAAATCAAAATAGTTCCTATCATAAAATAACTGACGGCACCAAGAGACATACCAATGGTGTATTGATGATGAGCCCAGACAACCATACCCAGTGTCGCAATAATAAACATTGAACCCACTAGAGAATTATAGCCAAACAATGGTTTTCTTGAAAAAGCCGGAATGACATGTGATAAAGCGCCGATGGAAGGCAGCAATAAGATGTAAACTTCAGGATGACCAAAAAACCAGAATAAATGCTGAAACAAAACAGGATCACCACCACCCGCCGCATCAAAAAAACTGGTACCAAAGTTTCGATCAAACAGCAGCATAGTCACACCGCCAGCCAGAACAGGCACCACTAAAATCAACAGAAATGCAGTAATAAGCCAGGTCCAGCAAAACATCGGCATTTTACCAAAAGTCATTCCCGGAGCACGCATATTTATCAATGTAACGATAATATTGATTGATGCAAGAATCGAAGAAATACCCAGAAGGTGTATGGCAAAAATTAAAAAATCCATTGACATACCCACTTTAATAGACAAAGGTGGATAAATGGTCCAACCCGTGTTTATTTGCGTTCCTCCACCGGGAAAGAAAGGGATAACAAAGGATAATATCAACATGACAGCAGCTGCAGGCAAAATCCAGAAACTGAGATTATTCATCCTTGGCAGTGCCATATCCGGCGCACCAATCATCATTGGTATCATCCAGTTAGCCAAACCAGCAGCGGCAGGCATTACAGCACCAAATATCATCATATAAGCATGATTAGTGACAATATTGTTATACAGATCAGGTTCAACAAATTGCAGTCCGGGCATAAATAATTCAGCCCGAATAACCATTGCACTCGCTCCACCTAAAAACAACATCGTCAGGGCAAAAAATAAATACATAGTACCGATATCTTTGTGATTGGTACTAAACAACCATCGGCTTATTCCTTTTGGCGGACCATGATGTTCAGCTTCATGTGCTACTGTTGTTGTCATTCAGACGCTCCTATTATTTTGCTAACGATTGTTCGCGTGCAGCTTTAATGTCAGCAGGTTGCACAACATCATTGGTATTATTGTCCCAGGCATTTCTTTCATAAGTAATAATTGCAGCCAGATCAAGATCGGATTCACTGGCCCATGGAGGCATTGTTTTCAAACCATTAAGAACAATCTTAATATGTTCTGCAACAGGCCCTTTTACGATTTTACTGTCTTTAAGCGGGGGAAAGGCTGGTGGAATACCAAGACCTGTAATCTGGTGGCAGGCGACACATTTCACATTATAAGCAGCTTCACCTTTGGCATACAATTCATCTTTAGTCCAAACTTTGTCAGAAGTCGCTTCGGCAATAGCGGCCTGTTTTTCTGCCTGTTTTTGGGCAACCCAGAGTTCAAAGTTTTCCTGACTGACTGCCTCTACAACCGCAGGCATTCTTGCATGCCAGGTACCACATAATTCAGCACACTGTCCTCTGTAAATCCCTTCTTTTGTAATTTCACCCCATGTCTCACTAATGTAACCGGCGATGGCGTCCTTCTTAAAAGCCAGCTCAGGGATCCAATAGGCGTGATTAACATCAACGGAGGTTTGTAAAAAACGAATTTTTTTATCGACAGGCAAAACAAAATTATTATCAACCGCTCTTAAATAGTCATCGCCTGCTTCTTCTTTCGGTGTATAACGACTCTCTATTTTGATCCCCAGATCCGGATATTCATATTCCCACCACCATTGATGGCCGGTAATTTTCACGACCATGTCATAACATTTGTCTTTATTCTCTGGCTTGAGTGTTGGATCGCTACACTCTTTCGTCGGCGACTCCCATAACATTTCCAGAATCGGCTGAGCCTTTCCAGCAATACTTAAATCGATAGCAAGTACTGCAATCGGTACAATGACCCACGACCAGCGGCCAAACCAGCCTTTATGAAACTCCTGATCAGCAACATAGCCTTTATCCTTACGAAAAGTAAATACTGCATACAATACAATTGACGTCATGATGATCAGGATGACAGTAGTGATCCCCATGGTCAGCATATGAACGTCATAAATGCTCTTTCCTATGGGGGTAACGGGCTCAGGAAAATTATATTTATATTCTGCAGATACCATCCCAGTCCATAGCAAACTCACTACCATTGCAATTGAACTAATCACTTTTCTTATGAAATCAATCAACAATTTACACTCCCTCATGAATAACCAATAGCGATCTAAATTTAATTTATCTTTCAGGTCAATGATTCAATTCACCAACAGATAATTAATAACGAAATAAAGCTTATATTTTTATTTTATTTATTTTTTATCACAGTCAAAAAAATTATTTTCTGCACCCTGAGGAAATATTTTTAAATCATATTGTCTTGAAATAAAGTATAAGTCAAGAACAAATTATTTAAAAAATCATCACATATAAATTCAGAATTTTACGCTGATTTTTATTTATTCATTTAATAACTTACCCTTACCACTCTAGGGTTATTTTTATACGTATAAACCCTAACGTTAACATTAGTAATCCTTTTTTTATTCAACAATACCCTAACTTTATTTCTGTCATTTCTTTTTTATCATAGTATTTCCAATCTTTCAGTTAGCTTTAATATTATAAAATAACAACTTTAATATTTAATAAAACAACCATATCCTGATTTATTATTATCGTTAATTTGTAGACTTACCGAAAAGCAATTCATATAATCAACATCATTCATCTAAGACTCAGGAGCCTCTCTAAAATGACATTTACACACAAGAAAAATATTATTTTCTTAACGATATTAATTTTAACTTCCACCTCTATTCTCATCGCAGGAAAGTTCCTGTATGCATCCATAAACAAGCAAAAGAGTCCATTACAGCTGACGGCATCAACCCTCTATCCCAGCCCAAAACAACTCGGAAATTTTTCTCTTGTGCAAATGAATGGCAAAGAAGTTGAGAAATTTAATGAAAGGAAACTGCAAGGCCAGTGGCATCTGGTTTTTATGGGTTACACCAGCTGCCCTCATATCTGTCCGACTGAAATGCATAATCTGAGTCAATTATATAAAATGCTGCCTGCTGAACTACAGCAACAAACACAGGTCATTATGGTAACAACTGATCCCCTCAAAGATACCCCAGAGGTTCTCGATGTCTTTGTGAAAAAATATCACCCGGATTTTATTGGTTTGAGTGGCACAAAAGAGCAGATTGCGGGCTTTGCCAAACAATTTTCAATGCCCTTTCTGCCTTCTGAAGAAACGGATAAAAACAAGCAGTATGAGGTCAATCATTCTGCCTCAATTTACCTGACGAATCCTGATGGTGATCTTTTCGCAGTATTTAGCACACCGCATGATGTTGATAAAATGCAAGCCGATCTGTTACAAATTATCAATCTCTGATATGTAGAATATAATTTAATAACACCAGGCTTAGTAACAGCAAAGCCGCAGTTGCATTATGTGCAACTGCCACGAATAACGGTAGATTAAAAAATACATTTGCCAAACCCAGACAGAATTGAAATACCACTATTCCTGTAATCAGAAGTCCTGCCATCGGCATGATATTTCCCTGACTTTTTCTGTATATTGTGATCCCCAGTGAAAACAAATATAAAAATGTGATAACAGCACCCATTCTATGGGTCCAGTGTATAGCCGTTCTTGCCTGAAGATCCAGCACACCGCCTTCATAATTAACAGCTGTGATGAGAGCTTGATTTTCTGAGCTTTCATCTTCAGGCCCCTC
Source organism: Gammaproteobacteria bacterium (assembly GCA_028571885.1). Lineage (GTDB taxonomy): Bacteria > Pseudomonadota > Gammaproteobacteria > GRL18 > GRL18 > GRL18. The sequence continues at coordinate 3,866 of JAPVVU010000071.1, forward strand.
TTCTTCAGGCCATAGAACAAAAGCATCATTGAAATTCATATCAGGCCACCAGGACGCCTGACAGGTAGGTAAATCAGGGCAAACCAGGGCCGCATAATTTGAGCTTGTCCAACCTCCCAGAGCAATCTGCATGACTAAAATAATAACTGCCAGTAAAGCAGGCAATCGATATCTCTGATTCAACAGCTGTTCTGACAGGCGGAAATAGTGCCCACTTTTTAAAGTCAGCCAGAATAAAATTGCCAGCGTTGTAAAACCAAATAAAAGATGCACCATCACTACCAGCGGTTTAAGCAATAAGGTGACTGTCCACATCCCCAGTAATGCCTGAAAAATAACAATGCCAACCAAAATTGTCGGCAATATAATCGCCTGCTGCGCATTTTTTTTATTCTTCCAGGCAACCAGACTCATGATTAGAATCAACAGGCCCAGAGTACCTGCCACATAACGGTGAGTCATTTCTTTCCAGGCTTTGTCTGTCTCCAGCGGCTTATCCGGAAATGCTTCGTTTGCCTGTGACAATTCATCCGCAGTCACAGGTACATTGAGCTGACCATAACATCCAGGCCAGTCAGGACACCCCAACCCTGCATTTGACAGGCGGGTATAAGCACCCAGCATAATAGCTATAAAAGCAATCAGTGTTGTAATCAATGCGAGTTGGTGAAAATTCATATAGAATAACTTCCTGGTAAAAAGAATAAAAAATTCAGTCGCTGCAAACCACGACTGAGCAAATAATTTTTATGGAGAAAAAATGGATTATAATTATATACTGCCCACTGATAAAGAGGAAACAAAGAGATTAGCAAAAGGCTGGTTGTTTTTAGGCATTTTCTCATTACTATTATCAGGTCTTTTTTCGATATTGCTGGTTATATCAAGAACACCTGCCATTCAGAACCATATTCCATTTATCGATTTTTTTCATACTGCACTGGTTGTGCACGTCGATTTATCAGTTCTGATCTGGTTTACTTCTTTTGCCAGTATTTTATGGACTCTTACTTGCCACAGCACCCATAAGCTGGATTGGTTTGCATTATATTTATCCATTGCCGGCACCATCTTGATTGTTGTCACCCCTTTTATAATGGATGGCCATCCATTGATGAATAATTACATTCCAATTTTACAAACACCGCTATTTTATCTTGGCTTGTCTCTATACACCTCAGGACTTTTTCTACGGATTGTAAGGACACTGATTGCACCAATGCAATTAAACGTGTTCACACCATCAGGCGCTTTAGCCGCAGGTGTCTGGCTCAGTGCTTTTACCGCTTTACTTGCGATATTATTTTTTCTTTATACACTCAATGAACTGCCTCCTGATCTGGAGCCGGTTGCCTGGTTTGAAGTCCTGTTCTGGGGCAGCGGACATATTCTACAATTTACCCACATGCTGCTTGTCTTTATCGTATGGATAATTTTATTACAGCAGATTAAGCAGCAATTATTTTTCTCGCCATCAATATTGTTTGCCTTTCTGATCCTTTCGTTTATACCTGTTTTGTATGCAGGGGTTATTTACTGGCAGTATGATATTCTTTCCAGTGAATTTCATCATCAGTTTACTCAGTTAATGCGATATGGAAGCTTGTCCACCCTACCCTTAGGCGTATTGATTTTTATCAATCTGCTCAGAACACCGCCTGCTGATGGACAGCTATTTCCGCTTAAATTATCCCTCTGGTGTTCAGCAGCATTATTTGCTTCAGGCGGCATTCTGGGCTTTATGATTGAAGGCGCTAACGTCGTTATTCCTGCGCATTATCATGGTTCTATAGTAGGCATCACTCTTGCATTTATGGGATTTAGTTTTTATTTACTGCCCCTGTTTGGCTATCCACTGAAAGATACAGCACTTAAACTCGCTAAAATTCAACCGGCCGTTTACGCTATAGGACAATTTATGCATATCAGCGGATTAGCATGGTCTGGTGGTTATGGCGTACAGAGAAAAACGGCTGGAGCTGCACAGGGTCTGGACAGTTTACCAGAAATAGCGGGCATGGCTTTGATGGGGATGGGTGGTCTTGTCGCCGTTATCGGAGGTATATTATTTGTGCTTATTACTTATTTAGCCCTCAGACAAAAAAAGTAAATTTTAATTCCCTCCCCTCTTTTTTTAATCCTCCTTCCTTTAGACTTCCTTCTTTCTCCCTCCTTCTTTAAAAGAAGGAGGGAGAAAGATATTCACAAAGAAAGAAGACCTTATTCACTCTGCAGGTTCAACCAGATCACGATATGCATGCCAGGTCGCATGACCAATCACAGGCATGATGAATAACAATCCGACAAAATAAGTAAGAAAGCTTAAACAGACCATCATTGCAATGATGTATGCCCAGAGCATCAATTCCCTGGGATTTTTTCTAACAGCAGCAACACTGGTGTTAATCGCTGTCATAAAATCTATCTGCCTGTCCATTAAAAGCGGAACAGTAATAACACTGATACAAAATGTAAATAATGCAATTACCCCTCCGAATAAAACCCCCATCAATAAAAACAAGTTGTTTTCACCTGAAAGAAACTGGTTCAAACCAAGTGACGGATTATGAAAAAACATGACAAAAACAAGAATAGCAGCAAGCATCCAGAACAACATAATAAGCATGAGAATAATTCCCATAGCTGAAATGTGAACCGGATTTGAACGCCACGATTTTTGAATTTGGCAAAATTCAATTTTTTCATTTTGCTCCAGAGAACGACTTATACCATAGAGCCCCAGACCAAGAATCGGTGCAGATAGAAAAAAACCTGCCGCCAACAGAGGCAGCATAAAAAACATATCCCCATCAATAAGTCCCCAGACGATCAGATAACTGACAGCAACGAAAACCAGACCATAAGGTAAACTGAAATTAGGTGCAGCCCGCACATCACGCCAGCCAAGAGAAAGCCACTTCCATGGATCTTCAAGTGTTATCTTCCTGACTTTAGGCAGCACAGGTGAAGTCGCGACATTTATATCATTAAAAACGGTAGTCTCATTCATAATTTATTATTAATCCTTTAAAAATGAAAACACAGCACACAGCCAGAAAGACCAGTACTTCAAATCGTTAAAGCTATTTTCAATATTAGCAAATCTGTTATTTAATGAATATTCATTTCTAAATTAAGTTAAATTAAGTTAGAAACGAATTATATAAGAATTTTATCATAAACTTTTTAATTACAAGTTCAGCGTTAACTGACAAAGTATTTTTATTGTTAATTTTGATTCTATCATAGAACTTATAGAAAGAGAGTAAATTTATCATAATCGTTGAATCTGTCATCTGATACAAAAAAAGAGACAATAATAACCTGAATTTATAAAAGATTATCTGAATGACGTTTCCAAATGTAAGTAACGGATGGATGACATCAGTTCTTTTTTAGATAAATCATGGAAGATTTTCTTAAAGACGATAAATTCACTCGACTATACTAATATCTTAAATTTTAATGTCTCTTTAATTCATCATCTCTATAATGAGGATCAACCCAACATTTCGGCAGAGCTTCTCCTGATAAAAAAACCAGATCATTTTTCTTGAATTTATCAGGTTCCTGAACTTCTTCACCTTCCTGAAAACGTCCAGTTACTTCATCACTATTTAAATTAACCAAATCAAACAAGTTCATAACCTCAACCATATGACCACTTTTTCTTTGTCTTAATAACATGACTTTCTCCTAATCACTGGGATAATGACCTTTACGAACATAAATGTTCTAAAGTCCTAATTAAATATTTAGCTATAAAAGCTCAGTTTCAATGATTCATGCAACATACTGTGATACTGAACTCATCTCACGCACCTGTTGTTTCATTAAAGCCACTATGGCATAAATACCCACATGGCGATTAGGTGACAGATGCTCATCCAGCTGCAGTTTTTCAAATAACTCATCAATATCCATTTGCTCTATAACTCCAGCTGTTTCGCCTGCAACCAGATTAATCAACACAGCTAACACGCCTCTGATAATGCTGGTGTCACAATAACCATGATATTGAAAACACTGCGGCTTATTTTCATCACGATAGGCACAGACGTAAACTTTGCTCATACAGCCTTTTACATTATTTTTTTCCACCATTAAACGTTTGGGCATGTTCGGTAATTTTTCGCCCAGTTCAATGAGATAATTGTAGCGTAGCTCCCAGTCTCCGAGTAATTCAAATACATCAACTAAATCATCTAAAGTCATATTAAGGCCTTTTTATTTACTTTATTGAACAGGCATAATTCCTATTCCTTAAGGTATTACTAAAACAAACCCAGAGACAGTTTGGCTGCATCACTTATACAATCTTTATTCCAGGCCGGTTCCCATACCAGGTTGACTCTGGCATCACTTACACCTTCTACTAATTTGATGACGTCTGCTACCTGTGCAGGCAAAATTTCAGCCACTGGACATGCCGGTGCAGTTAAAGTCATTTTGACGACCACTTCAGCACCATGGTTAATATTTATGTTATAAATCAGACCAAGATCATAAATATTGACAGGTATTTCAGGGTCGTATACTGTGCGTATCGCTGCAATTATTTTCTCCTCAAGTGTGGCATCTGCTGGTAATTCGGCTGCCTCACTGAGTAAAGTATTATTGCTATTCACTGCAGCAGATTGTTTGCTGCGAAAAAAAATGGGTTTTATTTCCATTAATTTACCCCTGCTGAAACACTTGTTCATCTAATATCTGGACTAATTTTTTAGAAACATGTTCAGATAATATTTTTTCCTCAATGCTGTCAATAATTTCACCTGCAAAACCAAGGCATAATAATTTGTATGCCGTTGTCTCTGATAATCCTCTTGAACGCATATAAAACAATTGCTGCGGATCGATCTGTCCAACTGTTGTACCATGAGCGCACTTCACATCATCTGCATATATTTCAAGTTGTGGTTTGGTATCCACTTCAGCATCACGAGTGAGCATCAAATTGTCATTGCTAAGCTGTGCATCAGTGTGTTGTGCCTGTTTATCAACCAGTATGTGGCCATCAAATACTGCACGACCTTTGCCATATAATATACCTTTGAAGTGTTCCTTACTGGTACAGGCCGGTACACTGTGCCGCACATCAATATGAAAATCAGTGAGCTGTTGATCGCCGACGACATAGAGCCCGTTTAACAGGCACTTGGCACCTTCATCTTTAAAATTAATATTGATATCTGTTTTTGACCAGGCAGCACCAAATGCCATATGACTACTGTAATAGCGGCTGTTTTTTTGTTGTGCTATGGACAGATTACTTAAATGATAAGCCTCTGGACTTTCATCCTGCACTCGATAGTGTTTTAACGAAGCGCCTTCAGCTAATAAAATATCGCTGAGATTATTGTGAAAATATTGATCTTGATCGGTGCCGATAAATCGTTCCACCAGCGTCACTTTTGTCCCGACACCCAGCGTTATAATATTTCGAGTTTGTGTCATCACGCCATCATTATCAGCAGCATCCAATTGACTCAAACTATTGGTATTAAGATAAATAATTTCAATCGGTTTTTCCAACTCAATATGATCACCAATATGAATTACAGCGCCGTCATTGAGGAATGCCATATTGAGCTGAGAAAATAGTTGCGTATTGTTTTTTTCAGTATGGCTAAAGCAGTTAATAATCTGTTTCAACTGCAGATTAATAACGTCACGCAGACTACCTATGATTATATTGTCAGGTGTCTTTTTAATATCTGATAATTGTCCTGCATAGCGTCCATTAACAAAAACCAGACGATGAGAATCAAAGGCAGGCAGTAAGCAGTTATGAATATCCACTTTAGAAAAATCAACATCACCTGATAACAGTTTAAAGTTTTTTTCAAATAGTTTATCAATACGATTGTATCGCCATGCTTCCTGTTTACGATTTATTGTTGGACAATGCATCATTGCACGTTGTGCATTGTCTCGGATCTGCTGCAACCAGGCGGTATTGTTCTTTATACTGTCAGGCTCGGCCTGAGCAATCAGTTTTTGCAGCCAGTCATGTTGTTGTTCTGCGTGGATCATGCTGCAGCCTCCTCAACTACCCAGCTATAACCTTTGTCTTCAAGTTCCAATGCCAGCTGTTTATCACCTGAACGCACAATGCGACCATCTATCAGGACATGAACAAAATCGGGCTGTATATATTCCAGTAATCGCTGATAATGGGTCACCAGAATAATTGCACGTTGCGGATCACGCAGCACATTGACACCTTCGGCAATAATGCGCAGGGCATCAATATCTAAACCCGAATCTGTTTCATCCAGGATGGCAAGTTTTGGTTCAAGCAAAGACATTTGTAAAATTTCATTACGTTTTTTCTCACCGCCGGAAAAGCCATCATTAACATTGCGTTTCAGCAGTTTTTCGTCCAGCTCAAGTTGTTTCGCTTTTTCACCAATCAACTTTATAAAATCAACGGCATCGTATTCTTCCTCACCTCTGCTTCTGCGAATGGCATTCAATGATTCGCGCATAAACATCATGTTATTAACACCGGGCAATTCAACCGGATATTGCATCGCCAAAAACACACCTTTATGTGCGCGTTGCTCAGTATCAAGAGCAAGTAAATTTTCACCATTGAGTAAAATTTTACCGCCAGTAATTTTATAATCTTTACGACCTGCGAGTGTATAAGCCAGGGTGCTTTTACCAGAACCATTCGGCCCCATGATGGCATGTACTTCACCGGCTTTAACTTTAAGGTCAAGTCCTTTAAGTATTTCTTTTCCACCCACAGCAACAGATAAATTTTTTATTGTTAACATGAGTTGTATCTCCCCTATTAACCAACAGAATAACCAACAGCTTAACCAACAGCACCTTCTAAGGTAATACTCAGTAATTTTTGAGCTTCCACTGCAAACTCCATGGGCAACTCTTTAAAAACTTCTTTACAAAAGCCATTAACAATCATTGATATGGCGTCTTCTTCCGATAGTCCTCGCTGCTGGCAATAAAATAATTGATCATCACTGATTTTTGACGTGGTAGCCTCATGCTCCACTTTTGCACTTGGATTCATCACCTCGATATAAGGAAAAGTGTGTGCACCACATTGATCGCCTAATAATAATGAATCACACTGCGTATGATTACGTGCATTTTCTGCTCGTTTTGTCATGCGTACTA
>JAPVVU010000072.1 GCA_028571885.1 Gammaproteobacteria bacterium
CTTTTGATAGTATTGACATCAACAACTTCCCCTGTCGGGTTATTGGGATTGATTAAGACCAGTACATCCAGGGTATCAATCACATCATCAACCATTTTAGTGCTTAAATGAATGACCGAAAAATTATTTTTTTTCCATTGAAATTCATGCTCTGCATAACAGGGGCTTATAATACCTACTTTAGGATTGGGCGGCAGCAGATCATGCTCACGAAAAATGACCGGCAATAGTTGAATGGCTTCCTGAGAGCCTGATACTGGCAGGATATTTTCTGTCTTATAGTAAGCTTGCGCTGTTTCTATAAGACCATCATCCTTTTCCGGCAGCCGATTAAATATACTTGCAGGTATAGTGGGAACAGGCCAGCCGTTTGGATTTATCCCTGTTGATAAGTCCAGCCAGTGCGCCTTATCAAGACCTTCATTTTCACCGGCATATTTTTTTATTGCCTGATTAAAACAGCCGCCATGTCCGGGTAACGCCGGAATATTTTTCTTCATATACGCAATGATGACTATAGCCAGGCGGGTAAACTAAGTAATGCAACAACAATAAGCCAGAGTATTGTTGAGCGATCAAGCATATCACATGCCTGCTGAATAATTTCAGGTCTGGCTTTTTTACCACAGCCTAAATCGGGTCGCTCTTTGTATTCGCCATGATATTGATCCGCACCACCGAGCTGCACATCAAGGGCTCCAGCGCCTGCTGCCATGACAGTACCGGCATTTGGGCTTTCCCATAGTGCCCCTTGATCAGACCAGCATTGCATGGCATTTTTCCAGTTACCCGTCAGCGCATAAGTCAGTGCAGTCAAGCGAGCTGGAATGTAATTTAAAATATCATCAAATTTTGCAACAAAAAATCCAAAACTATCATAACGCTCATTTTTATAGCCCCACATGGCATCCAGAGTATTCGTTAATCGAAAAATAACCACGCCAGGCGCACCCGCAATCAAAAACCAGAAGATTGCTGCAAAAACAGCGTCATTGCCATTTTCCAGAACTGATTCTGTGGTTGCTCTGCAAATTCCTTCTTCATCCATCTGCTGAGTATCACGACTGACAATCATTGATAAGGCATAACGTGCCTGCTCAAACTGACGCTCCATCAATGGCATTAATATTTCCTGAGCATGTTGTTTAAGACTGCTCAGGCCTATCGCAAAATAAAGAATAATCACTTCAAGTGAAAAACCGATCACCCCATCAGCAACAAGACTATTATTAACAAGAGCGTGAGTTAACCACCCTGCAGGAACGAGACAAATTAAAGCAGCAATCAATCCATTGAGACGATTCTGCTGAGATATTTCAATTTTGGTCAATTTTGGGCTGGATTTTGCTCCGACTTCCTCAGTTGACTCTGTAATAAATTCTGAACTTAATTCTACTGCCGTTTCTGATTTTATTTTTATTAAAGTCTCATTGAGACGTTCTTCCAACCAGTTGGCAAACTTGCCAAAAGCAACCAGTGGATGGTATTTATCCGGCTCACCGAAGAAATAATCGAGAAGCAGGGCACATAATAGTACAATAAGCATTTTTAACCTTTCTATATTAACTCATAATTTACCAGAGAAAATGGCAGGCCTATTCTAACATGCAAAACCATAAGAAACAGGCCGTAACTCTAATGATTCAGGGAACCACTTCTGACGCAGGTAAAAGTGTTCTGGTGGCAGGCTTATGTCGGCTTTTTTACCGTCAAGGTTATCGTGTCGCGCCCTTTAAACCCCAGAACATGGCACTTAATAGTGCCGTCACTCACGATGGCGGTGAAATAGGACGTGCTCAGGCAGTACAGGCTCAGGCCTGTCACCTTGAACCTCATACCGACATGAACCCTATTTTACTCAAACCCAACTCTGATACGGGTGCTCAAGTCATTATTCATGGTAAAGCCGTCACGCAAATGGATGCAACGTCTTATCATGCCTATAAAAAAACGGCGATGTCATATGTTCTCCAGTCTCACCAGCGTCTTTGTCAGCAATACGATTTGATTATTGTTGAAGGGGCGGGCAGTCCGGCAGAAATTAACCTGCGGGAAAATGATATTGCCAATATGGGCTTTGCCGAAGCGGTAGATTGTCCCGTACTTTTAGTCTCTGATATTGATAAAGGTGGTGTTTTTGCGCACTTATACGGCACCTTAAAACTGCTCTCACCTTCAGAGCAGCAGCGTATAAAAGGCTTTATTATTAATAAGTTTCGTGGTGATGAGTCACTATTGGAGCCTGGCAATCAATGGCTCGAAGAAACAACACAAACACCGGTTCTGGGGGTATTACCCTATTTACATAATTTACATATTGAAGCAGAAGATGCCATTTCATATCAAACACACTTAAGCGATAAAAAGCTCAATAGCTTCAAGTCGAGCAGCGAAACAATTAAAATTATTGTCCCCGTACTGCCTCGTATTTCTAATCATACTGATTTTGATGCCTTGCGCCTGCATCCACAGGTTGAGCTGCTTTTTATTCGTGAAGGGCAAGCGATTCCAGCAGCCGATCTGATTATCCTGCCCGGCACAAAAAGTGTACGCTCTGATCTGCAGTGGCTTAAAGACAATGCCTGGGATACAGCGATTGCCAGGCATCTTCGATATGGCGGCAAGCTTATGGGTATTTGTGGTGGTTTACAGATGCTGGGCAGTCAAGTTCATGATCCTTTGGGTCTTGAAGGGCCTCCCGGCAGTAGCCGGGGTCTGGGGTATTTCACCTATCAGACCACCTTAGAAGCAGAAAAACAGCTTAAGCAGGTTAGGGGTTGTTTTCAATCTGAGCAATCAGTCAGCCTGACAGGTTATGAAATACATGCCGGTTCAACCAGCGGTATTGATAAACAGTCTGCACTTATTATGATTAAAGATGTTTTAATTAAAGATGTTTTGACTCAAGATGCTCAGATTCAGGATAAAATGGATGGCGCAATATCTGATGACGGACAAATCATGGCAACTTATCTGCATGGCATATTTGATCATCCTCAGGCCTGCGAACATTTATTAAAATGGGCCGGCTTAAAAAATCAGCTTCAATATGACTATAGAGACTTTCAGGAACAGGGAATTAATTTATTAGCCGACACCCTGGAACAGAATCTGGATATTGCTGCTATCATGGAACTTCTCAAAAAAAATGATTAAAGAAGTGTCACTTTTCTGGAAAAACTGCCGCTGTCGACTATAATCCACTAACAACATAAATTTATTTATAACATTAAACAAATCTACCTGTTTGCCGATATAGGGTTTATACCCACGACTAAGACCATCTGTTATTTGTATTATTAACAAAGAATTTCCGAGTAGGCTATGACCAATTTTATTAAATCTGTTGATGAACGAACCAATCTGGCAGGCACTAATCGCCTTGAACTCCTGCTCTTCAGTCTGGGTCATGATGTTCAAACGGATCGCGAAGAACTCTTCGGCATCAATGTCTTTAAAGTGCGTGAAGTCATGTCTATACCAGAAATCACCCAGGCACCGGATATGCCGCCTTCAGTTGAAGGTATGATCAGCCTTCGTGGTCATCTGATTCCTGTAGTCAATCTGGCCAAATTCTGCTGTTTGGAAGTTAAAGAAACACCACAAATCATGATTGTCACTGAATATAATAATATGATGCAGGGTTATATGGTTAATTCAGTTGATACCATCTTGCGCCTTGACTGGAACAAAGTAAAAACACCGCCTGATATGCTTTCTGAACAAATGGGCGGCGTTGTCACTGCGGTCACTGAACTGGATGATGGTCGTATTGTTATGATTATGGATGTTGAAAAAGTACTTGCAGATACTGCACAGGACGCGTCACAAGAAAGCTGGTTCAGTGATGTTCAAGCAGCTGAAAAAAGTGATATCACTGTCTTTTTTGCCGATGATTCCCTGGTTGCCCGCAAACAGATTTCACGCACGCTGGATCACATGGGTTTCACCCATGTCAGTGCCAACAATGGTCTGGAAGCCTGGCAGAAACTCAAAGAGATTGCCCAACGCGCCGATACTGCCGGTCAGCCTGTTGCCAATTTTATACAATTGATTTTAACCGATGTTGAAATGCCTGAAATGGATGGTTTTGTGCTGACAAAAAAAATCAAAGCCGATAGCCGCTTTGATGGCATTCCCGTTATCATGCACTCCTCATTATCGGCTGACTCCAACCAGAATTTGGGCATGAATGTGGGTGCTGATGATTATGTACCCAAGTTTGATCCAACTCATCTTTCAGATATTATCGAAAAAAATATTGCCGCTGCAAAACTGAAAACACAAAAACAGTTAGAACAAAAATAGCTGATAATAATACCATCTCCGGTCAGTGTATTTGCCGTTTAATGATAAACATCAAGGCATAAAGTATAAGACGATGTTAATATGTCTGTTTCGTCATTTGTTCAAGGAAAACGCATGAAGGCAGGCCCAAGAGAGATCATCACCCCATTTCGTCCCATTCCCCTGGAAGTCCCCGAGGGCATGAAACCTAATGAGTTTTTTAACAGCACCGAAAACCTTCAGGATCTCTCACAAAATAACGGCCTGCTCAGCAATCCAGAACATCTATTGATGTATCGTAAAGCACTGGGGCATAGCAACGAATTCGATACCTCTATTATCTTTAATTCTTCCAAGTGTATTTTAAACCCTCTGGGTCGACCGGTGCGTCGAACGCAATTACCTGAACAGACAAAAAATGTCTGGAATCGCATGAACCAGATCATGATTGAATACATGCTGGAAAAATACCCCGATCCGGAAGATGCACTGGTTCTGGCCGGTGAAGCCAGTCTGGACGCCACCTGGCCGCTGACGGCACCAGGTGTGCCCAGTATTCGTATGCTGCATAATCATTTTATTGTGTTTAATATGGAGCAATTGCGCAATGCCGAGAGGGCAGATCCTAAAAACCCCAACCTGACTGATGGCGGACAAAACAGTCTGTTTCAAGCTCATATGCGCAATGTCTACCGTAATTTCTTTGAATCTCTGGATCTGAAGATACTTAAACCTGTCGAAGGAAAAGCCTCACAACTCTCCTTGACCGGCTATCCTCAAGGTCTACCCAGCTGGGAAATTCAAGGTGGTGTTGATATGCTTAAAAGTACCTATTTCTGGAAAGAATACGATTTGATTTTAAAAGGTTTTCTGGATTTTTATCGCACCTTTTTTACCCAGGTATCAACGCGCAATGCCCCTATTCCCCCAAAAACTTATTTCCCCGAGCAAATTGAAGAGACGCTGCTGTTCAATAATGATTTTTTAGCCAGCGCTAAAAAAGTGCGCGATATGTGTGTTCATGATGCTAAATATGCCAATTCCATTCGCTGGCAGCCTGCTTTCAAACAACTGATTTACCGCAATGAACAAGGCAGGCTCATTGTCACTATCAGCCAGAATTCTATTGGCAACGCCATCACTGAATTACTGGGTGTCGTGGTACGCCGGGTACCGGATGCAGATGCTTATGAACAAGCAGAACCGGCATTAATTGAAAAACTTCTGGAAGTCAGGCAACGTCTTATCAATGCTGATTTGGGTGATCCGATTAAGACAGAGTATTGGGATTAACATTCAGAAATGGTGCTCTAAAGCCGTGCTGGTGGCAGAGAGGCTGTATAGTTCAGGGGACGCTGTAAATACGTCCCTGTAACGCTTGATGAAAACATCCATGTTTTCAAATACCCCAGAACTATACAGCCTCTCCACCCTTGGTGAGAAAGGTAGTGCAGGTAAGAAGGTGGTATGGTGCAGTTTACCTTACGGAGGCATTTCGAGCCATGGATGGCGAGGATGAGCGCTACATGGATGCCCTTTGATTTCTAAGAGAAGAAGCATCCTCAGTAAGATGACTAAACTGTATTGACTTAGATTTGACAAATAGACCTTGTGATGATTGCCGACCTTCGGTAAAAATGAAGGATTTGACCTTTAGCGACAAAATATTGAAGTGATTAAAATTAGTTCATTGAGCGTAAAGCCGCATTTTCAGGTGTTGAATTTGTAGGCCAAATTTATAGCCTACAAACTGTCAATATTTTTTACACCAAGTCGCAATCGTCCCATTGCCGCTATTTTGGGCAATGTTGTCCAGTCTATAATTCAAGGCAAAAGCGGAAATTTTAGATGCAAAGACAAATCTTATTTCTAACTTGTATAAAATCGCAGGATGAGCACAAACCGGAAGTATCAAACTGAGTACTTTAATAGCCGGTTTGGATCGGTTTGCACAGTTAGCGACTATTCCATAAATTTCAAATGGGGGGGCAAGAATCTTCTCTTGTTATTTTTCTGAACCACAGGAGACCGCAACACAAAGGAGACATTGAGGAATAAAGAACTTTAGGGATAAGATTAGTTTTATTTCAAACAACCCAATTGTTTTAGATTGGTAGAGACGTTCAAGGTTTTCGCTTTATACCAAAAGAGCCTAACTTATGAATCTCTTTGGTGACCCCATGTTGAATCAATTAACCATAATTCTAATTCTCGTACAGGTAAGGGACGACTCATGTGATAACCTTGTGCTATATCGCAGCGTAGTATCAATAGCAAATCCAGGGTTTCCTGATTTTCAATGCCTTCAGCAACAACTTTCAACCCCATATTTTGTGCAAGATCAATGGTCGATCGTACAATAATGCCATCATCATCATTTGTTGTTAAGCCAAAGACAAAAGATTGATCTATTTTCAGTTCATGTACCGGCAGTTTTTTCAGGTAGGCCAATGAAGAATAACCAGTACCAAAATCGTCAATTGACAATTTGAACCCCATCTCTTGTAATTGTGTCAGTACTTTTAATGCAGTTTCCGGCCGGGACATAATCGCAGACTCGGTGACCTCAAGTGTAAGGTGTTCTGGGCTGATTTTGTGGCTATTAAGTAATTCTTCTATATCATCTGGCAACTTGGGATCAATCAGGTTGCGAGTAGACAGATTGATGCCTATGGTGAGATCAATGCCCTCTTCGGACCAACGTTTGATTTGTTTCATAGCTTCATCTAACACCCAGAGAGTGAAGGGCCGGATTAGTCCCGTCTGCTCAACTATTGGTATAAAATCACCCGGTGAGATCATTCCCTCAATGGGATGGGGCCAGCGCGCTAGTGCCTCGACGCTGACAATTTTTCCAGTTTTGATATCGATTTGGGGCTGATAATACAAAACCAGCGCTTTGTCTTTGATTGCCTGACGCAGTTCTCCTTGGAGTTTTAATTGATGTAGGCTACGGGGATCATCATCAGGGTTATAAAAACTCCATCCACTTGTTTCATTCTTAGCTATGTGCATCGCAATATACGCGTGCTGCAATAAAACAGTAGTATTGTCGCCATGCTCCGGAAACACTGCTATGCCAATCGCGACTCCCACCTCAAGAGGTATGTCTTCAACCACTATCGGTTGTTCAAATAACCTCTGGATCTTTTCTACCGTGATGAGCAATTGTTCGGTATCGACTGAGGGTAACACAATCGCAAATTCGTCCCCAACCAAGCGGGCCACGGTATCAGATTTGCGCAATATCTGCTGCATACGACTTGCCACTTCCTGCAATACAAGATCACCACTTTGATGTCCCAAGAGTTCATTTACTTCCTTGAGACGCATTATATCGATCAGAAGAACCGTTAGTGGTGAAGTTTCCCGGCGCGCGATACTCAATGCATGTTCCAGACGATCCTGTAATAAGGAACGATTGGGTAAATCAGTCAAGGTGTCGTACAAAGCCTTGTGTTCCAGTTCAGCAATATAATTCTTTCGTTCGCTTATATCCTGTACGATAGCGATAAATACAGGAGGCATCTCTATACTGGAGAGTTGTAAACGGACTTCTACAGGATAACGTGTACCATTCTTGCGCAGATGTTCTGTCTCGAAGGTGATTGTTTGCTTTTCTCCACGGCGCATCGGTCCGATCAATGCCTCAAATTGCTGAAGCGTGAATCCAGGTTTCAAATCAACTGGTGTTATTTTTTTGATTTCATCATGGGAATAACCAAGATTCTGGCAGGCTCCATCACTCACTTCGAGGAAATGCAGGGTTTCAGCATCAAAGGTATAAATCTCATTCCAAGAATGTTCAAAGAGGCGGCCCATACGCAAGGAGAGTATCTCTGCCTCTCTTTTTTCAGTAATGTCTTCCACTAAAGAAGTCACACCAATCAGCTTATCGCTCTGATCGACTAATGGCGTATTGTACCATTCACAAAAAAGGATTTGACCATCCTTGGTGCTGTTTTCGTAAATTTGATGGAGGACATTTTTTTTCAATATTAAATCTCGCCAAATAGCATCCACCTCTTTTTTTGCGCTTTTCGGGATAATTAATTCAGCCGCATGACAACCCATTGCTTCATTCTTGGTATAACCAAAGATGTGTTCAGCGGCCGGATTCCAGTCAAGCACAGTAAAATCAGTTCCCCATTCAATAACACCTATAGGTGTTTGTTCTAAATGCAATCGCATACGTTGTTCACTTTCAGTGATACTCGCCTGGTCTTGACGCATCTTGATTTCTGTTTTGCTTAATATCCAGTAAAAAAATGCGATCAGTAGGCTGGCAAGCAACACTGTACCGACAACGATGAAAAAAAGTGTTTTGTGATGGCTATCAATACGTGCCGTCATATCTTGCAACAGCACCAGTTTTCCAACTTCCTGATTGCCAGCATCCAAAAGCGAAAGTGAGGCCGCACGGTAATACCTGTTGTCCAGGATCAGTTCGATAGCATTCTCCCGATATTCTTCCGAGGATTGAATTAACACCTTGTTTAATGCCCCAGGTGTTACAGAAAGAGACTGCGACACTATCACCCTATTCGGTAGATAGTCCCAATTTGCTTTATGGTCAAGCATATGCATTCCGGTTTCCCAGTCGGTTAGATTTAGAAAGCGTTTATTAATAGTGACAATAATCTCAGTTCCGGGCACTTTTTCCATGTTCTCAAACAAGCCATCGACTTCCTCACCGAGCTCGATATAACCCAGTAGAATATCTCCTTCGTACACGGGGGCCACCACACGTAATGTAAAAGAGCCAAGTGGACCAAGCTCCACACCATGAGAAACTTTTCCGCTCTGTATAGCCGCTAGCATGGTAAATCGGTTGATAGTATCGCCGTATCGTTCCGGTTGGTGAACACGCAGCAGGTTGACCTGCTGCGGATTGTGAAAATAAAAATGGGTGACCTCATGTTTAGACTTCAATTGATGAAATAATGGTTTTGCATAAGCCAGCATGCTCTCACGGTCTGCCTTTAACGCCGAACGTAATTTAGTATCATTTAAAATGACGGTTAGTATTGCTTCCAGCTTTTTGGCGCGTTCATCGGTTATGGTGTGATAATATTCCTGTAAAGAAAGAACAGTACGAAAAAAATCTTCTTCAATATGCTTTTCCTCCTCGGCTATAACACTGACAACGAAAGTACCCAGGAGTAATATCAAAAGAAGAATTAAAGGGGGCAGAATACGTATTCTGAGATGAACAGGTTCCACTGTAGGATAATCCTTACTAGACGTTGATGAGCTAAATTATAGGGTAAATATTAATTTAAAATCTCTGAATTTAGTATAGACATTATTAGAGGATTTGGTAGGAAACGGTAAAAAATTCAAACCTAATATTGAGTCACTATTCTTATTTTTTTGAGAACTCTGTGTTGCGTGACTGTATTTATATGCAGTTTATCTGATACTATTCAATCGTGCCCCTGCAGTAATTAATGTGCTGCTTTGTCAGGTAACAATGATTATTTATCTATAATTACCGCTATAAACCGACTATTTAAATTTTAAGCTTGAAATTAATGCTTTGTGCTCATTGTTCTAATTTTGAAAATCTTCTTGCATCCTGTTTTTGAACAATTGTAAATGTCCGGTATCTGGAAATGAAACCAAAACGTAAGCAAGCTCTTCAATGGCGGGTTTAGGTCAGCTGTGTTAATTCATAGTTAACTTGATTCTTGAGTAAAAAATGAAAAAGATGCATAATTAAACGAAAACTAGTCAACAACTTGTTATGTGAAACAAGGTAATTCAAATTTTATCTATATTAATAGTTGTTAAGAATATAGGTAATAATCACCATCGATATATCGATATTTAAATCAAGATAGGAAATAGATAAATATGAGTAAAGGTACAGTAAAGTGGTTCGACGCTGGAAAAGGTTTTGGTTTTATTACCCCAGAAGATGGAAGCAAAGATCTTTTCGTACATCATTCTGAAATTCAAAGTGGGGGCGCTTATGCAACACTAAATGATGGTCAAGCAGTGGAGTTCGAAGTTGGCCAAGGTCAAAAAGGCCCTTGTGCAAATAAAGTTGTTCCTCTTTAATCTGCAGTACATAACAAGTCGCTCAATCGGAAAATTACTGCTTGGCACAAAACGTCAATCAGTAATTTTCGCTTAGCTCTGCGTTAATCTCTCCTTAATAACCACCTAATGATGATGTTTTGAATAATTGGAAATGTCAGCTATCTAGAAATGTATTCCAAAATACTTCTACCCTTTATTTTCCGCTTAAGGTCATTTTTGTATTTAAGCCACATGTTTGAACACTTCTGGATGATGGAGTACAATTTCAGCCAGTTTTAGCATGACACCTGGTGGGGTATAACGTCCTTGTTCCCAATCACGTAAAGTAGCAACAGGTGTATTGATTAAGTCTGCAAAAGCTTGCTGTGATAACTTTAACTGTTTTCGTGCATCCCTGATTAATATTTGTTCAGGGGTATAAACTCTTTCATGCTGGCCTGCAATCGATTCTTTTAGACTTTTTTCCAAATCAGGAAATATTTCGCCAGCATCAGCTTCTATTGCTTCTTTTATATTTTCAATATTCATGTCCGGTTTACCTTTTTTATATCATTGGCAGTCATATTTTCTTGTTTTACTTTTTTATAAATATAGATCAGCTCAATGACACCTTGTTCAGATAGGTTAAAATAAATAATTCGTGTTCCA
>JAPVVU010000073.1 GCA_028571885.1 Gammaproteobacteria bacterium
AGTTTGCCGCGAAAAGGTGTGAACGTGATGATATCATCAGTCAGGTTATTTTGTGATAAGAATTGAACCAGTGCTTTGGAATAAAATTTCACCACTAATTTCTGAAACTCAGCAATAAATATTTGCCGTTGTTCAGGCGTGGCTTTTTTCCAGTTTTTACCTAATACCCAACGAGACATCAGTGGAAAATTGATTCTTGGCACTAAATTATCATTAATGAGTTGATCGGCAATCTTAGGATCAGTGCGAATGGCTTCAGTCTGTGCCTGAAATGCCGCGATCATTTTTTTGGAGGTTTCTTCCATTAATTGTTGCGGGGCAGTTACAGCATCAGCATAAGTGCCTGATATTAGGATTAAGGTAATCCCTATCGATTGTATAATAGCCAGAGTGGCGCGATTAAATAAGTTAAACATGTGTTCTCCAAGATTTTTAAATTTCAGGCTATTAGCATGGCTTCTATATATGGTTTTTATATACCGCTTCTATATAAAGACAGACCCAAAATACCTGAAAGTAATTTCCATTTACAGTAACTAAGTCCTGATGAACCACGGATGAACGCTGGACTCAATTATTCCAAATCAGTATTTTCTAATAAAGGAAGCGCATAAACAAGGAAAAAGAGTATAATTGTGAACTATTTACAATTTAATGTGCTAATTCCCGGTAAATTATAGCTATAATTATCTTTGGATTAGCTTTTGGTCAAAGAAAGTGATAAAAAAACCTGAATTACTGCTGCCGGCAGGTACCTTAAAAAATATGCGCTATGCTTATGCTTATGGTGCCGATGCGGTCTATGCCGGGCAACCGCGCTATAGCTTAAGGGCAAGAAATAATGATTTTACCTGTGAGAACATTGAGATAGGTATTAACGAAGCCCATGAAAATGGTAAGAAATTTTTTCTTGCCTCTAATGTCATCCCCCATAATTCCAAAATAAAAACCTATATGGATGATATTGCACCGATTATCGCGTTAAAACCTGATGCTTTGATCATGGCAGATCCGGGACTTATAATGATGGTCAGGGAGCGCTGGCCTGAGGTCAGTATTCATCTTTCGGTACAGGCCAATACGGTTAATTATGCTGCGGTAAAATTCTGGCAGTCTGTGGGTGTTGAGCGGGTCATTTTATCCCGCGAGCTTGGCCTGAACGAAATTGAAGAAATTCGTCAGCAGTGTCCTGAAATGGAGCTGGAAGTGTTTGTTCATGGCGCACTTTGTATTGCCTATTCAGGCCGTTGTCTTTTGTCAGGTTATTTTAACCATCGCGATCCCAATCAGGGCACCTGCACTAATGCCTGCCGCTGGGAATATAAAGTCCACGATGCCGTAGAGGATGTTACGGGCGATGTTGCTATAGTGCCGCCTGAGCCTCAAAAAATTGATTTTGATCCCTTTGCGGCCATGAATTCACCCGAAGCCTTTCCTGATGACAGTAAAATGAAACGTCATCCTGAGGCAGATAAAGTTTATCTGATTGAAGAAGCTGAACGTCCTGGTGAGTATATGCCCATTATCGAAGATGAGAATGGCACCTATATCATGAATTCTAAGGATCTGCGTGCGCTGGAGCACGTAGAGCGACTGATGCAGATCGGTGTGGACTCACTTAAAATTGAAGGCCGCACCAAGTCTCATTATTATGCAGCACGAACAGCCCAGGTTTATCGTCAGGCAATTGACTCCCTGGCCAGAGGTGAAGCTTTTGATATGGAGTTGTATGCTGATCTGAACAGTCTGGCTAATCGTGGTTATACCGATGGTTTTTATCAGCGTCATCACACCCAGGATTATCAGAATTACATGGACAATCACTCGCGTAGTAAAAGTCAGCAGTTTGTAGGTGAGATCCTGGAATATAATGAGGCTGAGCAAACAGCGCTTGTTGATGTAAAAAACCGCTTTTCTGTGGGTGATAAACTGGAGTTGATTTTGCCGGAGGGTAATGAGGCATTTACACTGGAAGCCATTACCAGTAAAAAAGGTGAGGCAATGGATGTTGCCCCGGGCAGTGGTCATATTGTCACCATACCGATGCCTTTTAAAGCCAATACATTTAGTCTTATTGCACGAAACTTTTAAATAATATCCTCCACAGGAGAGACAATGAACACTTCAACTGTGTACCCTTTTACTCGCAAGCGCCGTATGCGCCGTGATGATTTTTCCAGACGCCTGATGCGCGAATCCCATTTAAGTGTCGACGATCTGATTTACCCCATGTTTGTACTGGAAGGTAAGGAGCAGCGTGAAGGCATTGCTTCTATGCCGGGTGTTGAGCGGGTCAGTATTGATCAATTATTAAAAGAAGCAAAAGAACTGGTTGCCCTGGGCGTGCCTGCGGTTGCTTTATTTCCTGTGACACCGCAAAGTGCGAAATCTGATGATGCTAAAGAAGCCTATAACCCGGATGGTCTGGCTCAGCGAGCTGTGAAGGCATTGAAAGATGCTTATCCTGATCTGGGTGTTATTACAGATGTGGCTTTAGATCCGTTTACCTCACATGGTCAGGATGGATTAATCGATCAATCAGGTTATGTGCTTAATGATGAAACCGTTGAAGTGCTGATAAAACAGGCCTTATCCCATGCTGAAGCCGGAGCTGATGTGGTTGCACCTTCAGATATGATGGATGGTCGAATTGGTGAGATTCGCGATGCTTTAGAAGAAAATAACTACATATATACTAAAATATTAGCTTATTCAGCGAAATATGCCTCCAGTTTTTATGGTCCATTCAGAGATGCGGTGGGTTCTGCCGCCAATCTGGGTAAAGCGGATAAAAGCACCTATCAAATGGACCCGGGCAATACCGATGAAGCCTTATTGGAAGTTGCAATGGATCTCGAAGAAGGTGCTGACATGGTGATGGTTAAGCCGGGCATGCCCTATCTTGATATTGTGCGCCGTGTTAAACAGGAATTTGGGGTGCCAACCTATGCCTATCAGGTCAGTGGTGAATATGCCATGTTGATGGCAGCGATTCAAAATGGCTGGTTAGATGAGCGTAAAGTAATCCTGGAATCACTGCTTTGTTTTAAGCGTGCAGGCGCTGATGGTATTCTGACTTATTTTGGTAAGCAAGTGGCTCAATGGCTCAATGAATAATTTTAAAGCACGTAATTTAAGAGTGATGCAGAATGCGCATAATAGTTAATTTAATTTATTTCATCATGTTTCTTATCATGGCATTTGTTGCCATGTTTTTGGGCGGTGTTTCTGGTGTTGCGGGTACATTCTATTTAATGGTTGAACCCGGTGATCTGGAGGCCAACTTAACGAAAGCTATTTCAGTGCTGCTGATGATCTGGCTGCTTGTTTTGCTTTTGCGTCATCAGAATAAAAAAATTATCAAGCGCAATGCTCTGCAAAAGCAACAACTTCAACAGGATGCTGAGCCTGAAAAGGACCTTTAAATGAGTGACATTTTTGATTTTGACAAGCCGGATCTTTATGCGGTAATGGGCAACCCCATCAGCCATAGTAAATCACCTCAAATCCACACTGCTTTTGCTCTGGAAACGGATCAAAAGATTAAATATTCAGCAATTCATGTTGATGTTGGCGGTTTTGCTCAAGCTGTCAGCCACTTTCAGGGACATGGCGGTAAAGGTCTTAATGTCACGGTGCCGTTTAAACTGGATGCCTGGAAAATGGCTGATTCACTGACTGGGCGCGCCAAAAGAGCGGGGGCAGTGAATACCCTGATTCTTGGTAAAAATGGTGAGATTAAAGGCGATAATACGGATGGTGTCGGCCTGGTTAATGATATTGTTGACCATCTGGGCTGGGTAATTGCACAAAAGAGAGTGCTTATTTTAGGTGCCGGCGGTGCCTCAAGAGGCGTTATTGGTCCCATTTTAGATAAAAAACCGCAAACACTCACTATTGCTAATCGCACCGCATCAAAAGCCGTTGAACTGGCTCGCCTGTTTACTGATATGAAAGGCAAAGACATAGAAAGTATTAATGCAGGCGGCTTTGATTCTTTAGTGGGCCAGCAGTTTGATTTAGTTATCAATGCCACAGCAGCCAGTTTACAAGGTGAGGTCCCTCCTCTGCCGGATGATCTGCTGGCTTCAGATGGGTGTTGCTATGACATGATGTATGCTGCTCAACCGACCGCATTTATGCAATGGGCCAGGCAGCATGGTGCAGCCCAGATCAGTGATGGTTTAGGCATGCTGGTTGGACAGGCAGCGGAATCTTTTTATATCTGGCGGGGAGTCAGGCCGTCAGTGAGTCCAGTGATACAAAGCATTCAAAAATCAATGTCGCTTTGCTAGTATCAACGTAACTATTCAGCATATATTTCTTAATGACCGCTGTTGAGCCCATGGTCACTTATTTTTCTGACTTTGCTTTCTGTTATGAGAACTCGCTGCGCTCAGACAATCAAAGTCAGAAAAATAAGCAACCACAGGCTCTTTATAAATAATATGCTGAATAGTTACGTATCAACTTTACATTAATTTATAAGATTATTCTGGCTTACCAATTTTTTTGCAAAACACAGCTATACTTTAATTTATGGCGACAAGAAAGATTAACATCTCCCAACTGCGTGAAGGTATGTTCATCCATGAACTCGATATTTCATGGCTGCAAAGTCCTTTTTTACGTCACAGACGTAAAATCAGTACAGACAATGATATTGCTTTACTAAAAAAAGCAGGTGTTAAGCAGCTGCATATTGATTTATCACGAGGCGATGATGTTGAGGCAAATTCTCAGGAAAGTGTTCAGGAGAGCCATCAAGCCGGGCATTCTGCAGCCATAGAAAATACCGGGGCTAAAGAAAAATTACCTTCTGAGGACAGCATTTCTTTAAACTCAGATACAAAAGCTCAAAACCAGGACGAAGATGAAAAGCCAGCTGAAAAAACGTCACTGAATGAAGAGCTGAAAGTGGCTAAAGTGCTGCAGAACAAGATTGGTAAACTCGTCAATCAGCTGGGTTCTCTGGTGAAAGAAGGCCGACCTATTTCCGCGCAAAGTATTACGCCGGTAATAAATGAGTCTCTGGAAAGTATCAGTCGAAATGATCAGGCATTATTAACGATGCTGCACTTACAGCGTCAGGATTTAAAATTGAGTGATCATGGTTTTGGTGTCTTTGCCGTCATATTACCACTGGCATTGAAACTGGGTTGTACTGAAGAGGAAGTGAATGAATTAGCCATGGCTGCCTTATTGCATGATACCGGATGGTCGCGTTTGCCGATGCATCTTATCGGCAAAAAAAAGGCCTATACCAGTGCTGAAATACAATTGATTAAACAGCATCCGAGCATTGTTGAAAATGTACTCAATAAGAGCAGTGACTTTCCTGAAAGAGTAAAGCTTCTGGTCAGGCAGCACCATGAGCGAAGTGATGGCAGCGGTTTCCCAGACCAGTTAAAAAAAGATAATATTGATAAGCTGACTGAAATACTTCAAGTTGCTGATTTGTACGATGAGTTTATACATGGCTTATCCGATCAACCGGGCATGCTGCCTGCTAATGCATTAAAAAAAATATATCATGCCGCCAGAAAAGGCCAGTTTAGTGAGACTGTGGTGAGTGAAATGATACATGTTATGGGAATTTTCCCCCTCACCAGTGCGATTGAACTCAGTAATGGTGAAAAAGCGTTAGTGATTGAAATCGATAAGCAAAAGCCGCTGCTACCCAGAGTTAAAATTGTTTATGAAGCAAATGGGCAGGCAAATAAACAAGAAAAAATCAGAGACCTGGCCAATCAGAATGAAGGTGAAAATATTAAAATAATTAAGGTGATAGATCCCATTGATGATAAAGATGATCCATTGGGCTTATTGCGTGTCGATGCTGCTTAATTGCTCATTTCAGCTTATTATTTTAAAAAAATGCCTTCAATCTTAATGATTAACTATAGATAAAAATGGCGAATTACTGCATTTCAACGACAACAGCTATTAGTCTTTATCAGCACCTTTCAGATGGCGTGATGCATATTGATGGACAAAACCATATCATTGCTATTAATCCTGCAGCAGAAAAAATTCTTAAATGGACACAAGCAGACATCATCGGGCGTAATGCCCATGAAACCATTTGTGCGCTTGATGGACGATATCGGCATAGTAGTGAACACTGTCGTTTAAATCATCGCTTTGAACAAAATGATGAATCAGCACAGACACAGGAGAATACAAGAGAATTTGTCTGGGTTGATAAAGACGGTTCCTATCTGCAAATTGATGCAAAAATACTTCAAATTAATGCCAGCCCTCTCTCTTCAGACTCTGTTGATTCCTGCTCTTTTGATTCATGCTCTTTTGATTCTAGAGTGCCTGATTATGAAGAGAAAAATTCTGACAATAGCATTATCATTTTGTTTCGTGATTGTTCAGAGTCAGGATACAGTGAAAGTGAAGTTAAACGTTTATCGCTATTCCCCGAATTAAGTCCCGCGCCGATTTTGCAATTAGACGAAGCAGCCATGATTCATTATGCCAATCCTGCTATGACAGAGCTCATGGTTAAATATGGCTTTGACGAAATGGGGCGGGTAGCTATATTGCCTGATGATATAGAAATTTTTCTACAGCGTTGTATTAATAATAATGAAACCATTGAAGGGATTGAAAGTGAGTCTGCTGGTAAATGGTATTTATGGAATTTTCACCCTGTTGAGCATCATGAATTAAATTTGGTTCAGGTCTACGGCCTGGATATAACTTCACAAAAAAAATATGAGCAAAAACTCAGGCAGCTGAAAGAACTGGCTGAAGCGCATACTGAACAAAAAAGTAATTTTGTTGCCAATATGAGTCATGAGTTAAGAACACCGATGAACGGCGTTATTGGCTTGAGTGGGTTGCTTCTGGATACGCAATTAAATAATGAGCAGGAAGATTTTGTTCATAAGATTCAGTCATCAGCCAGCTCATTACTGCATATAATTAATGATATTCTTGATATTTCAAAAATTGAATCAGGTAAGCTGGATATTGATCCTGTGCAGTTTAATTTTCATGCATTAATTATTGAAGCAATTGAAATTAGTACGCTTAAAGCTAAAGAAAAAAAGATTGAGCTGGAATGCCGTATTGATGCCAATATGCCTGAATACATTGTTGGTGATGCGATTCGTATCAGGCAGATTTTAATTAATTTTATTAGTAATGCCGTAAAATTTACAGCAAAAGGTCATGTTTTAGTTGATGTGATATGCCATAAGCTTTCTAGTGAGTCGGTGGAGTTTAGCTTAAGAGTAGAAGACAGCGGCATTGGAATTAGTCATGCAAAAATAGAATATGTTTTTGGTAAATTCAATCAGGCTGACATATCAACAACGAGAGAGTTTGGCGGGACAGGACTTGGACTTTCCATCAGCAAAGAGCTGACTGAGCTGATGGGTGGCGAAATTGGCCTGGAAAGTGAACTTGGTAAAGGGTCGACATTCTGGTCGAAATTTAACTGCCCAATTGGTAATTATCAGACAGAGATTGAGAAAATTAATCCGCTACTGGCAAAAGAGTTGACTCTGTTGCTAATCGGCAGTTTACCAGTAGGGATAAAAATATTAACTGAGCTGATTAAAACATGGCATATAAAAACACTACACGTAGAACAGATAAATCAGGCAAACAATTTTATTACAGAGCGTGCTGAAGCTTTAGAAAATGGTGGAGAAAAAGAGGTAACACAGCCACTAATCATAGTGTTCTGTGAAAATATAAGTGATGATGAAATTACATCATTATTGGACTCTCCCTGCATTCAGCAACAAAACAACATTAAAGCAATAGTGATTAATAATGAAAGTGAAACAAATTTAGAACAAAGATATCAGGCACTTGGCTTAAATGGATTTATCAAAAAACCATTCAGCCCAAGATTGTTTAAACAGTTTATTTATGATGCCAGTGAGTCAGATTCTTTTATTGTAGGACGTTGTCGCCCAGGTAGTGAAGATATTGTTCAGGATAACCATATTAAATTACATGTCCTGCTGGCTGAAGATAATTTGGTCAACCAGATGGTGGCTAAAACATTGTTGAAAAAAGCAGGATGCGAAGTTGATGTTGTTGAAAATGGACAATTGGCTGTGGATGCCTGGCAACAGGGTTCATATGATGCAATCTTCATGGACTGTCAGATGCCGGTCATGGATGGTTATCAGGCAACACAAAAAATACGTGAGCAAGAGCTCTCTGAACTAAAGCAGATACAGCATATTACGATTATCGCTTTAACGGCAAATGCAATGGATGGAGAAAAAGAAAATTGCTACGCGGCTGGAATGGATAAGTTTCTAACGAAGCCGATTAATGTTGCTCATCTGCATCAAATCCTGCAAGAAATAACACCTCGCCGCCCTGTTACCTGGAAGCATCATCAAAATTAAATTTTTGCACTTATAGACGTTGGCTATAAATTGAAAAACAGTGACTAATCCAAACATCACATCGTCATCTTTGTTGATGAATATGTGATGTAATCATTATCCTCAATTAATCAATGTGGAGTACCTAATAGGGTCTTGCAGTTGTTTCTGTCAATAATTATTCATTTATATAGAAACGGCTTTTAGCAAT
Source organism: Gammaproteobacteria bacterium (assembly GCA_028571885.1). Lineage (GTDB taxonomy): Bacteria > Pseudomonadota > Gammaproteobacteria > GRL18 > GRL18 > GRL18. Next base: position 8,575 of record JAPVVU010000073.1, read on the forward strand.
ATTGGATGCAATACCATAGGCTTTTAGATCTCTGGCGTTACATTTACCATCGTTATTACTGTCAGGTACTATATCTGGTGCGTCATTGTACACACCGTCATTATTTAAATCATCGGCCACAGCAATGTAAACCTTACTTTTGGTATCCACACCAAACAAGGGTGCTCCGACAATCCAGGTATCCCATATTTCTGTACCGTCTTCAGTAAGATTTGTTACTCCGGTAAGGTTAAATAGATTGGCAAGGTTCTGACATGAGCCGCCACCGATGGTTGTGGTTGACAGTAAGACAATGACTCCCGGCAATCTATCGTCAGCACCCGGTGAAAAAGTGCCTGGAAAGGGTGCGACATTATTGTGTGGTCCCGGACCCGTGATCTGAAAGTCAGTAAACCCGGTGGATTCCAGTTCACCTTCATATTGGACGGCAATATCGACGAACCAACCTCTCCCGCCTATGCCGACACTATCGCCTCTGGCCGGGGCAAACAGTTCAATATTGATGTCATTGTGATTTTTATAAGACTTATTATCAGCATTAGCCGACATTGATGAAACAGAAAATAACAGACTGGCAAATAAGCCTGCAATGAGTGATGTGTTTTTCATAACAGTTACGTCTCCTTAAGAAGTATGATAGACCTATTAAGATAGGTTTTGCATGTAGTACATAACTGTAAACACTCACCAGGTAATATTATTCCATCAAATTTTCAGTTTTTTATTTTTTAAAACATATCCATAAGATGCCACCAGAAAAAATTAAGTGGTGTTAAAAAGATCAGACTCACCAGGGTTAGCCATAAACAAAATTTGATTGCGCTGGAAATATTCTCACCAGCCATTTGCAGACCGACTAATATCGGAGGTGCCTGATAGGGGAAAATAACGGTGGAAAATCCAATTACCTGAGTCATCATCACGCTTTCCAGTGGTAAACCTGTTGCTTGTGATAATTGTGAGGATATTGGTGTTAATACGGCAGGCACTCCGGGTAATGTGGTCATGAAAGCTGTTATAGTGGCCATAAAATTAAGCAGCATAAAATTGATGAATGTTTCCCCTCGTTCCACGGGTAAGATGGACAAAAATGTTTGTGCCAGAGTATCACCGATACCCGAAGAACTGATAACCCCGCCAAAGCCTAAAATCCCAGCAACGAATAGTAACGGAGAAAGATTAATTTTATCATTGAATACTTTTGGGCTAACGATGTTGAATCCTGGTAATAATAAAAATATTGCACCGCCCAAAGCGATCCAGGCGGGTGATATATGGTGAATAAAATCACTTCCCCAAAGGATTAGCAGCAAAACGATCAGTGTTAATAGCAATGATTCTTCCTTTGTTATTTTTCTGCTTGCAGATAATTCCCTGTACTGTTTTTCTGATGGTGAGTCTGGAAAAAGCCAGATCAGTAATGCAATGATAATAATCGCTTTGAGCATGCCCAAAATAGGAAAATGAAGCAGCAGATATTCCCCGTATAAAAATGAGATATTAAACTGATTTTCAGCAAGACCAGCAAGGATCATATTGGCAACATTGGCAGGTAAAATTGAAAATGCGGGGATAAATGTACCGAAAATTGCGGCTAATATAATTGCTGTTCGACCATTAGAACCGGAAGAAAAGGCAAAATGATCAGCAATGCCCATAGCAATTGGTATTAATAATACGATTCTGCCCATTGCCGAGGGCATTAAGAAGCTAAAAATGACACCGATAAGCACCATGCCGGTAATTATTTTTTTATAACTGCCTTCAAGATGTTTCACAATCTGTTGTGCAAAACGCTTTCCCAAACCTGTTTCGTTAATGGCCACACCGATAACAAGACCTGAAAAAACCAGCCAGAATGCGGCTGAAGTAAAGCCAGAGAAGACAATTTCAACGGGAGCTAATGAAAAAATAACTGTAGTGAAAAAAAACAGCAGTGCAGTAATGTGCTCTGGTATGATTCCTGTTGCCCATAGAGCAATGACTATCAGGAGTAATGCGGTGATTTTTGACTGTTCTTGAGATAAAAAAGAGGCTGAGAAAAATAATAATGTAAAAATTGAAAAGGTGATGAATAGAAAAACTAGTGTATAAATTAATGCCTTTATAGATATCCCGTGTATTGCTGGTTTTTGTTTATTTGTATTGACTTTATTATACATGGGCATTCACATGGATTATTGAATTAGGTTTAAGTAACACTGTGGCAAAATTTCCTGGAAGTGTCTACAACATTGAATTTTTATTAGGTGTTTTTTATTATTTTTAATCAAGTTAACTATTCCTGATAATGGTATTTTTGAAAGGGTTTTACGTGCGGAGGGGAAATGGGAGGCCCGATGGCTAAAAAATCAGGA
>JAPVVU010000074.1 GCA_028571885.1 Gammaproteobacteria bacterium
GAGTTTGCGGCCTCAGTGCGCAATCTGTTTGATGAAGATGCGCGAGAAACTACGGGGGCGGCTGTTCCCGATGATCTGCCGCTGCCGGAACGCAATTTTTATGCAGAGCTTATATATAAATTTTAGGTAACTACTCACCGTAGACCCGCAATGGTTATTACTTGTAAATACACTGAATAATTATAATTTTAGAACAATTTTTTTATTGCTGAACTGTTAAAGATAAACCCTGAAAACAAGCCCTTAAAAACAGGTTGTTAAAAAACAGTGTATTGGTTCCTACCGGATTGTTTGGCCTGATACAATGCCTCATCAGCCATTTTATGGAGCATACTGGAAGCATGACACTCATTATCAGGCGTAGTGATAGCAATACCTAAACTAATTGTTATGACATTATAAATTGAATCGCAATGAGGGATCTTTAATGCCTGCACATTGTGCCTAAGCTGTTCAGCAACCTGAACGACACCCTCTTTTGAAGTATCAGGCAGAATGACTGCAAATTCTTCACCGCCAATTCGCGCGACAATGTCACCAGGACGTTTTATATTGTCTTTAAGTGTTTCTGCAATTTTTATTAAACAGACGTCACCTGCCTGATGTCCATAGCTATCATTAAACTGTTTAAAAAAATCAATATCAATCATAATAAAAGCAATCTGACTTTTGGTGCGTTGTCCCTGCAGCCAGACCCTGGCAAAATTTTCATCAAAATATCTTCGATTAGATAAGTTGGTTAAGGGGTCAAGATAAGACAGGTCGCGTAGTTTTTCTTCTTTGTTTTTATGCACTGTAATATCATGAATCACAGCCAGATACATTTTTTCACTGGCTGGCATTTTCAATAAAGAAAATTCAATAGGGAATTCACTGCCATCTTGTCGCTTACCGATAAGCTCAACACTTTTCTCCTTAGAAAAATCATGTTCCAGCTCAAGGCTATTATGTTCAAATAAATTTTCATACTGACTGGCAAAAGGTTCAGCTAATAAACGTGTAAAATTAATCGATTGTAATGCTTGTGTGCTATAACCGAAAAGTTTCTCAATAGCAGGATTCGCATCCTGAATTTCTCCTGAGCTGTTGAGTTTTAAAAGTCCGTCGATGACCAGTGTGACAATTTGCTGTAACTGTTCTGATTGCTGTTGATATTCTACGAGTAAATCACGCATATTTACTTCAGATGTCGCTAACTGATGATTTAAATTTTTTATTTTTAACTGGTTTTCAACTCGGGCATAGATTTCCTCTTCATGAAAAGGCTTGGTAATATAATCTGTGCCGCCTACTGAAAAACCGGTAACCAGATCACTCATATCAGTTTTAGCAGAAATGAAGATAACCGGTATTGCTTTAGTTGAATCCAGGCTTTTTAAGCGCTTACAAGTTTCAAAACCATCGATGCCGGGCATCATAATATCCAGCAGGATTAAATCTGGAATGATATGCCGGGCAATTTTTATGGCTCGCTCACCATCTCTGGCGGCAGAGATTTGATAACCTTTGTTTTGTAAAATCTCTGTCAACAAAGCAATATTATCTTGAGTATCATCAACAACTAAAATTTGACCTGAAGTGATTTTATTCATTTATAATACCCTCTACATATTCTAAAATACCCTCTAAATCAGCGGTATTGATTAATAACTCCAGATGGTTAGCCATAATTTCACCGGCAGGCCCATATTTATCCAGCTGTGCTAATAATCGTCTAAGCTCGGTAAGCTGACTGTATTCAGCCGCTTGCATTAGTTCTTGTATAAATGCCGGATCAAGATTTAGTTTGCTACTGGGAGTCCTGGATTGTGCAGGTTCATCTACTGGATTATTAATAGCCTCATCACGTTGTAATTCTATTCCCAGAATATTATTAACCGCATGGTAAATCTCATCAAAGCGAAAAGGTTTGGATATAAATAAATCAAACCCTGCGTTTAAATAGTAAGCAGAAGAATGCTGTAATGTTGTTGCGGTTACAGCGATGCATTTGAGTTGTGCTGAGGAGTACTTCAGTCGTATTTTCTTAATAGCCTCAAGGCCATCCATCACAGGCATACGAATATCCATAAAAACAATATCAGGACAATCTTTTTCAATTTCATCCAGGGCTTCCTGCCCGTTTTCAGCACAAGTAATGCTAAAGCCAAGGGGGGTCAAAATATTGCATAATAGCTCGCTATTGTCCTGGTTGTCTTCAACTACCAGTGCGCAAAGGTGTCTGTTAGTTGGTAATGTATAAGTAGTACCAGGTTCTGAGTTATTTGAAGTAAATGACTCACTAGCGGGTAATAACTCAATATCAAAATAAAAAGTGCTGCCCTGATTCACTTTTGATGTGACCTCTAAATTCCCTGCTATTAATTCAACATATCGTTTAGTTATATTGAGCCCTAATCCGGTACCACCTTTAATCACTCCCTGTTTTTCCTGATGAAAGGCATCAAAAATTCGTGTTATCGCTTCGTCATCAATGCCGAATCCGGTGTCGCTAATCGAAAATTTATAGCGATTAGCCATGATTTTTTCAATCTTAAAAAGGACTTCTCCCTGAATGGTAAATTTACACGCATTGTCAAGAAGATTAATTAATATCTGGCGAAGTTTACCCTGATCACCATTCACTAAAATCGGAGTGTGACTAAAACATTCCATCTGCCAGCTGATATTTTTTTGATCACAGCGTATTTTGAACATATTTTCAACGCTATGCACAAGCTCGAGTAGATCAAAATCACTATTGCACACTTCCAGTGAACCGGCCTCAATTTTTGATAACTCAAGAATATCGTTAATTAATGATAATAAATGATTACCACTTTTATCAATGATGCTTAATTTGCGTGATTGTTCTTCATTCAGTTCACTTTGCTGTAATAATTGTGCATAACCTAAAATAGCATTCATTGGTGTTCTGATTTCATGAGACATATTAGCCAGGAAAATACTTTTTAAGCGACTGGCGGATAAGGCTTCATCGTGAGATTTTCTGAGCTGTAAAGTGCGTTCTTCCACGCGTTTTTCTAAATTATATTGATAGTGATTCGTCAGCTGATGCTGTTGTTCCAGTTGCATCAGCATTTTATTGTAACCATCAATTAATATACCAAATTCATCATGATAGTTGTTTTTAATGGTCATACTGTATTTGTGTTCAGTGGTAACATAGTGCATTGATTTTAATAACTGCAGCAGCGGGTCGGTAAATATCTTTTGTGCCCGGTAGGCAAATAGTAAAGTTAAAAGCAGAGCAATGCTGATCATTATTGTGACGGTATAGATATATTGGGTCACACGCTGCCAGTAAACATCCCGATCAGATTCAATATGGATAAAGCCTATTAAACTTTGATCAGCTTCAAAAATAATAGGTTTGAGCAAATGTATATGGTCATTGATATAGTAATAACCGTCTGTCTGCTTATTAATAAGCGAAATAATTTTATCAGGCAAGTGGTGATCTGCAGGTGAGATATGCTCCTGTTTATCACGATGATATTGGGCAAATACTTGATTATTGTCCTTAAACAGGTGAGTGCTTAAGATGTGAGGCTTAGCTTTTAGGGCCATTAAATTTTCATCAGCCGCTTTTTTATCATGGAACATGATGGCGCCATAACTGTTCTTGCCCACTAAATCCGCCAGCGTGGATAAATCTTCAAGCATGGTTTTTTTCAAGCTGATTAATTCACTGCTAATAAAGATGCCTAAGGTTGATAGCAATATCACACTGCTAATGCCCATAATGGTAATGATAAGCTTCTTTTTTATAGACAGTTTTTTATAGGCTATATTTATCATGGCTTTATTGCTCCTTTAGTGGATACAATTTTTGCCAGAGTTAATATGCGGGAGCTAATTGTTAGTCCGGCCTTATTAATGGCATCAAGATTAACTTCGAGGCTGAGTTTATTATTAGCAGCTAAGAAAAGACGAATATGACCTTCTTGTTCAGCAAACTCCGATGCTTCACTGACGGTCAGAACCGGTGCATGGTTAAGTGTTGTTAATATGTCGGCTGTATTCTTTTTTTCTGATAGGCTGATAAAGAGGATTTGGCATTGTGATGCATCGCTTAAAATGATGTCACGTTGAATTATTAAGGGGTGACCATTAACTTTTTTATTGCGTATGGAGTGTAATGCATTACCAAAAGGGTCGTCTCCGAGCAAACAAAGGCGAAAAGGAGTGTCTTTTGTTATAAACGTAGTGGCAGGCCATTCAACCAGCCTGGCAAAATTATACAAAAAAGCAGCTTTCACGAAATATTCTTTTGCCAGGATATTGTCAGCGTGTGCATCTGTTGAAGGTGCTATTAAAATCAGAGTTAAAGGGAGAGTTGAAGCCATCATCATGCTGATGAAAATCAAATGGCTTAAACATTGACGTAAAAAATTCAACAGATGCAGATCCTGCAGACAGTAAAAAAGTGTTGAGAAAGAATTTTCATAAATTTTGCAAAACCATAGAAGATTACTAAAGTATATGAAAAAGCAGGAGGAATTCAACAATATTTATCAATTTTATCATAAAAAATGACACAGTATTTCTAATAGGCAAAGTCGTCATATTTAATCTATACTATCTAAAAGAGTAAGCTAAAATGGGGAGTAGTTTATTCTCGTCAGAATTTATATGACAGGATGATTACTTTAAGGCAGTGGTTAAAAAATACTCATTAATAGCCATCCGTTATCCAGTTATATGTAACAAGTTAAAAATGGTGCTTATGACATTAAAAAAAGTGCAGGGTTCATTTAAAATACCGCTTATTGTTGTTACCAGCATCGCTATCATTGCTGCAGCACTCTATTATAGCCGAATTGACTTACCTCTTCAGGAGCGTTATTCAACTATTGCAAAAGAAATGCGCCAGAAGACACAAACCTTAATTGACGAAAAAAAAGAAGCCATTCTTCTTATTGCATTGTCAATGAGCAGCAATCCGAGTATTCGTGAAGCAATTTTATCAAACCAGCCTACTGACTTAAAACTCAATGCGTTATCAGAAAAATTCAGCCAGCAGACCTCTTTAAAAAATTTGTGGTTTCAGATAATAACAACAAACGGGCATAGTTTTTATAGAAGCTGGACAAAAAAACGAGGTGATGATCTTTCCCTGATCCGCCTGGATATAGCCGCAATGCTCCAGGAACCAAAAATCATCACTTCCATCAGTACAGGAAAATTTGATCTTACCTTTAAGGCAATCGTACCTATTTATGTGGATAAAGAATTTATTGGTCTTTTTGAAGTGCTGGCAAAATTTAATTCAATAGCCAATAAATTGGAAAATGAAGGCATTAATCCAGTTTTTCTAGTTGATAAGAGTTATAAAAAACAATTAACAAAAGCATTTACCAATACTTTTGTGGACGATTATTATGTGACTAATCTTGATGTAAAAGAAAAATATCTGAACATAGTGCGGCAAAGCAACGTTGAAAATTATATAGGGCTTAAAAATGATTATCAGCTGGATAAAAAAAATGCTTCATTAGTCGTTTATTTTGGCCTGCCGGATATAAAAAATAATCCGATGGGGCATTTTGTTTTATTTAAAGCTTTGGATTCGATAGCTGTTGAAGATATTTATAGTGCTCGAAATAAATTTTTATTATTTATCGGTTTTTTAATCTTATTCTTATTTGTTGTTGTGCGTTATGTATCAAACAGACATATGACTCAGCAAATTAAAGCAATAAATAGCCAGTTAGAAGAAAAGGTCTCATTAAAAAATAAGGAATTAATCAAGCAGGGAATATTCCTGCAAAGCGTTATGGACGGTGTGTCAAACTCTGTCATGGTGATTGATAAAAATTATAATGTGATCATGATGAATAAAGTGGCAGAAAAAGAGACGGGCTATGATTTAAACAAAGATGAAACAGAAAAATGTTATAAAATTGCCCATCACCTTGATGCGCCGTGTCAATCTGACGCTCATAGATGTCAGCATCACAATGTTTTTGCAACGGGAAAAACTAGTCGAGTAGTCCATGAAAATATCTCAGCAGAAGGAAAAGTTCAATTTATAGAAATTACTGCAACGCCGCTGTTTAATGAATCAGGAGAGATTGAGGCAATTATTGAATTAGGGCATGATATTACTGATCACATAATGATTCATGAGGAGTTACATCAGCAAAAAATTGAACTTTCTTATCAGGCTCACCATGATGCTTTGACGGGGTTGCCCAATCGGGTTTTGTTTGTTGATCGTGTGGATCAAACCATCAAACTGGCAAAAAGAGAAAATATGAAAATTGCCATACTCTTTATTGATCTGGATCGTTTTAAAGAAATTAATGATACCCTCGGGCATAGTGTGGGTGATGAAGTTTTAATTGAAATAGCGCAGCGTTTAAAAAATAACATTCGTTCTATTGATACAGTTGCTCGTTTGGGCGGCGATGAATTTACACTGATTCTGTCTGATATTAAACGTGCTTCAATAGTGATGGAAATTGCCCAAAAGCTGGTGGCTGCACTTGCTGAGAAAATTGTATATGGTGAAAATGAACTGTATGTAAGTGCCAGTATCGGCATCACTCTCTATCCGGATGATGGTACTGAAACTGAAATTTTACTGAGAAATGCAGACTCGGCGATGTATCAGGCAAAGGATCGGGGACGTAATAATTACCAGTTTTATACCCAGGAGATGACTGAACAGGCCTTTGAGCGTGTTTTGCTGGAAAAAAATCTGCGCCGTGCCATAAAAGAAGATGAATTTATTATATTTTATCAGCCTCAGTATAATAGTCGAAGCAATAAAATTATTGGCATAGAAGCACTTTTAAGGTGGCAGCACCCCGAAATGGGCCTGGTATCACCAGCGAAATTTATTCCTATTGCAGAAGAAACCGGTATGATTGTTTCGATAGGCTGGCTGGTGATAAATAAAGTCATTAAACAATTAATTGACTGGACTGCACAAGGTTTTGGTCATGGTCGTTTGTCTATTAATCTATCGGTTAAACAGATTCAGGAAGCGGATTTTATTCAGAAAATAATGGATGGTCTGGATGAGTATAAGTACGCACCTGAATCGATTCAGTTTGAAGTGACGGAGAGTTATATTATGACCGATCCGGAACTTGCAATTATGACACTCAATGAGCTTAAAGCGCTCAATTTTAATATTTCTATTGATGACTTCGGCACAGGCTATTCCTCTTTGTCATATTTAAAACGTCTGCCAGTGGATGAGCTCAAAATTGATCAATCCTTTGTTCGAGATGTACCCGGGGATGAAGAAGATGAAGCCATCGTTCGTTCAATTATTTCCCTGGCGAGCAGCATGAAATTAAATGTGATTGCCGAAGGGGTTGAGACCAAAGAACAACAGGCATTTTTACTGGCCGAAAACTGTGAAAAAATTCAAGGCTACTTATTTCAGAAGCCAGTCTGTGCAGAAGAAATGACCAAAATACTTAAACAGAGAAAAAACACTGAATAAAGGGAGAAGGCTGAGAGACCCTGGACTTTGGTGCTCAGTAAAAGCCCTGACTAAGTAATTAGTTAGGGTTTTTTTGTCGGCAGGGCTATAATACTGAAAAATTATGTAAAATGACCTCTAAATATATAGATGATAAGTAAAAAAATATGCCGAATAAATTAGTCCCACGTAAAACAAAGATTGTTGCTACTATTGGCCCTGCCAGTGATTCCCCGGAAATATTAAAACAGATGATTGAAGCTGGAATGAATGTTGCCCGCTTGAATATGTCATTTGGCGTGGATGAGGTACAGCAAAAGCGTCTGGACCGTGTCCGCCAGGTTGCCCGTGATATGGGATGCTCAATTGCCATTATGGCAGATACTAAAGGTATTGAAATTCGTACCGGCAGACTGGCTGATAGTACGGCGACGCTTAATGCCGATGATATGTTTATTCTCTATTCCTATTCCAGAGAAGGCAATCAGGACGGCGTTTCTGTTAATTACAGTAATTTACATAATGAAGTAAGTAAGGGTACGGATATTCTCCTCAATGACGGCGCTATAGAGTTAAAAGTTGAAGAGATAGTACAGGAGCACGGTGGAGAAGTGCATTGCCGGGTTATTCATGGTGGTTTGCTTCGAGAAAATAAAAGTGTCAATTTACCTGATACTCAATTAAAAATGAGTGCTGTCAGTCCGGAAAATCAGGAAGAAATTTATCGTGAATTAACTTTTGCTGCTGAAAACAAAGTTGAATACATTGCAGCATCCTTTGTACAGGATGCTGAAGATGTTATTAAGATGCGAGCCATTCTGGCAGATAAAGGTGTGAGTATTCCCATTATTGCCAAAATTGAAAACAGAGCTGGAATCGAAAATCTGAATGCTATTGTTGCTGTTGCAGATGGCACCATGGTGGCTCGTGGTGATCTGGGTGTTGAACTGCCCCTGGCGGATGTGCCTGCCATGCAAAAACGCATTATTCAAGCAACGGTGAGCAACGGCAAGCCAGTGATTACCGCCACAGAGATGCTGGCTTCCATGGAAGCCAATCCCAAGCCGACACGTGCTGAAGCCAGTGATGTCGCTAATGCAATTCTGGATGGCAGCTCAGCCATTATGCTCTCCGGTGAAACGGCAATGGGTAAATACCCCGTTGAATCTGTAAAAATGATGGCTTCTATAGCCATTCGAGCAGAAGCTTCATTGAAAGAATTTGGTTATCTGCAAAAAATTAAACCCCATAGCAGTAATGTTGTGACCGAAGCCGTTAGTCAGGCAGCCATAACCATGGCAGACCACTTAAAAGCTGCTGCAATTATCAGTTTGACAGAATCAGGCTTCACTTCCAGACAGATCTCAAAATATCGTCCCGAATCATTAATTCTTGCTGTTACGGGTTCGGAGCATGTGGTTTTACGTTCGTCTATGAATTGGGGCGTCTATTCCATTCTCTACAAAGCCGGTGCCAGTAATGCTGAAAAACTGGAATATGCTTTAGAAGAAGGCAAACGTCTTGGCTTTATCAAATCACAGGATATTATTGTTGTTACTGCAGGGCCAGGTCAGGAAGCCGGTGGTACCAATATGGTGCGAGTTATTACAGTTCCTTAAAGAAGTTGTAAGTTGTAAGTTGTAAGTCAAAAGCACATAGACTCACTCTATGCCATAGAAACTGCTCTTGATTTTTCATTTGACTTACAACTTACAACTTACAACTTATGACTTATGACTTATGACTATTGTTTAATTAGTTTGCCGATAGTAAGACCTTGCACTGTAATAGAGAAGATAACAATGATATAAGTGATAGTGAGGATAACTTCCCGTTCAACACCAGCGGGTAATGACAGTGCCAGTGCGACAGAAATGCCGCCACGCAGGCCGCCCCAGGTCATTATTTTAATCGCATTGGGTGAAAACTCCCGAAAGTTGCTCAGCAGCTTGACCGGCAGGCCTACCGCTATAAAGCGGGAAAGCAATACCAGGGGAATCAATATGACAGCGGCTAACAGATAATTCTGGTTAACACTGAGTAACAGCACCTCAAGTCCAATCAGAACAAATAGAATCGCATTTAATATTTCATCCAGCAGTTCCCAAAAAGTATCGACGTGTTCTCTGGTCTTATCTGACATGGCAAACCTGCGTCCATGATTTCCCATCAGCAGTCCTGCAACTACTACAGCAATTGGGCCGGAAACATGAATAACACTGGCAAAGGCATAACCGCCCATAACTAATGCCAGAGTAATCAGAATTTCAACGGTGTAATTATCCAGTGACTTGATCATGGAGTAGGCAATATAACCAATGACCAGGCCATAGATTATGCCGCCCAATGTTTCTTCGGCAAATAAAAAAGCAATTGAAGAAATGCTCACCGTTTCACTGCCGGTGGCAATGCCCAGCAGCACAATAAAAACCACAACGCCTACACCATCATTAAATAGAGATTCACCTGTAATTTTAGTTTCCAGGCTTTTGGGTGCGCCGGCAGTTTTTAGAATGCCTAATACAGCGATGGGATCGGTGGGAGAAATAAGTGCGCCAAAAACTAAACAATAGATATAACTGAGCGGAATATGCAAAAATCCCAGAATATACCAGGTGAGAGAGCCGATTAAAAAGGTTGAGATAACCACACCCAGTGTTGCCATGATAGCAATGACATATTTCTGCTGGGCCAGATCATCAAGGTTGACATGGAGTGCGCCGGCAAACAACAGGAAACTCAGCATGCCGTGCATGAGGGCTTCGTTAAAATCAATTTGTGCAATCAGTACTTCAGCATGGTGTTCTATACTAGCAAAGCCAAGTTTGCCAAGCACCACAACTCCAATAGAGAAAATTAAAGCACCCAGCATAATACCGATGGTATTAGGGAGTTTAATAAATCGTGCATTAATATAACTAAATATTGCGGTTAAAGTGATTAACAGTGCAACGATACTTTCCAGCGTCATTTGAAACCTTCTTTGTCAAATATTTCTAAGTGTGTTTAATCGGCAAGCTGGTAGGATTATAATATTCTTTATCAGAATAAGGTTAAAAAATTTAACAAATTATCATATGAATACTATTACCGGCTCTTCACATTATCGCGTACTTTTAGTCTGCTTGACCAGAAGTGGACAGTGGGAGGTAGGGGCGAACCTATGTGTTCGCCCTTTTTTTGTCAACAGAGGGCAGACACATAGGTCTGCCCCTACAGAATTTCGTTTTCCACTGGCAGGTCTGGTGGTTTTGCTGCACCATGGAAAA
>JAPVVU010000075.1 GCA_028571885.1 Gammaproteobacteria bacterium
GCCGTTGACCACCAGAGACAACCCTCCAGTCCCTGTGTCTGATAAGCCCAGCCTGAAAGAACCGTACCGACAAGACGACCTCCGGCATTGGCCATATAATAAAATCCGACAGTCATCGCTACTTTATCACGATCGGAATAGGCTAAAATAAGATAGGAATGGATCGCTGAATTAATGGCAAAGACAATGCCAAATAAAATCAAACCCACCACCAGTACCATATCAGCAGGCCAGCCATAATGAAGTCCCAGGGCAATAGCCATTGGAAACAAAGCCAGAATGAAAGCCCACAATCGTGCGGAACCCCCACCAGGACCCTGTCCATGATGGCTGTGACGGATCAGGCCTGGTGCACTGGCCTGAACAATACCATAGCCAATCACCCATAAGGCCAGAAATGAACCAATGTAAGTCAGCGACCAACCCAGCACTTCATAGAGAAAAACTGGAAGGCCAACCACAAACCAGACATCGCGTGAACCAAACAAAAAGAAACGGGCGGCAGACAACCAGTTTATAGCTGCAACCTTAGAAAAAACGTGAGTGAATTTAGGCTTTGATTTCATCTTGCCGACACCAGAGGGCAGCATGACGATGGTTATCAGCATAACAAGCAATAATAAACCGGCAAGAATTGCCATAGCACCACGAAAGCCAATCCATTCCAGCAGTGTCGCACCCACAAAAAAACCAGCCCCTTTAAGGGCATTTTTTGAACCGGTTAAAATTGCAACCCATTTAAACAGCTTGCTGTTGCTATCATTTCCTGCCATCGTTTTTACCGATGCTTTGGCAGACATTTTGTTCAGATCTTTGGCAATACCTGAAAGCGCCTGGGCTGCCATGACATAGGGAACGGTAAGCCAGGCATCAGGTACAGTTAATGCAGCAAGTGCTATTACCTGCATGCCCATACCAATTTGCATGGTCAGATTAAGACCGATACGAGCACCCAGCCAGCCACCCACAAGATTGGTCACAATACCGAAGAATTCATAGAAAAGAAACAACATGGCCACTTCAAAGGGTGAATAGCCCAACAGATGGAAATAAAGTACCACCAGCATTCGGATGGCACCATCCGTTATGGTAAACGCCCAGTAACCACCTGTGACGACAAGATAATTGCGTATCCCCTGTTCCATGTTTATAAGCCTTCTTCTATAAACTACGTGCCACTTTTTGAACCAGTTCCATCATGCGATTCACATAGCCCCATTCATTATCATACCAGGCATAAATTTTAACCTGGGTATCGTCTATCACCATTGTGGAAAGTGCATCAATGATGGATGAACGCGGATCGTTTAAGTAATCAACAGAAACCAGAGGGCGCTCTTCATATCCCAGAATACCTTTGAGTTCACCTTCAGCCGCTTCTTTAAAATAGCCATTGACTTCTTCAGCCGTGACAGGACGAGATGCTTCAATAACCAGATCAGTCAATGAGGCATTCAATAATGGAATACGCACCGCGTGACCATTGAGCTTGCCTTCCAGTTCAGGGAATATTTTGGTAATTGCTTTAGCTGAGCCTGTTGATGTGGGGATCATTGATTGCCCACAAGCACGCGCACGACGTAGATCCTTATGTCCTTTATCGATTATGGTTTGAGTATTGGTAATATCATGTATGGTTGTCATGCAGCCGTGAACAATTCCTATTTTTTCATGCAATACTTTTATCACAGGCGCCAGACAGTTTGTTGTACAGGAAGCTGCCGTTAACAGGTGATGAACTCCAGGATCATATAAATCATCATTAATACCATAAACGACATTGAGTGCACCTTCTGTTGGTGCGGCAACAATGACCTTTTTTACACCCTGATCAAAATAATGCTTTAAGGTATCAGGTTTTTTATGATGCTTGCCTGTTGCTTCAATAACAATATCGCAATCAGACCAGTCAGTCTCAGCTATCTCGGTATTCGATGTATAAGTCAAAGATTGATCCTTCACTATTATGTCATCGTCTTTTACACCAGTATCCTGATCCCAGATACCGTGTACGGAATCAAATTTAAGAAGATGTGCAGAGCCAATACTATCCGTGGCTGTCTCATTAATACGAACAATTTCATAATCAGGCATATCCCAGCCCGCACGTAATCCAAGTCGCCCCATACGACCAAAACCATTGATTCCAACCTTGATTGTCATTTCATTATTCTCCTATAGAATGACTATTACCCTAAATTCATCACTTAACCATTTTTTTATTACATCCGGTCCGGGTAAACCACCGGCAGGCACCACTTTTTCATCAATCAACTCAGATTCAATCTAGAAAGAGGATCTGATACTCTCCTGTATCATAGTTCGTAGTCACCACTATAGGCTTCATCACCTTCAACAACCGGTAGTGTTAAACGATTCCCCCAATGTGACCAGCCGCCATTGTAAAGTCGTACATCTTTAACCCCTAGATGTTTGAGTTGCAGATAGGCGAGACTCATGCGGAAGCCATCATGACAATAAACATAGACAGTCTTATCTTTTGGAATCGCTTTATACAATTCTGCTAATTCTTTATCAGAACGCCATTTTTGAGAACTGGTGCCATCTAAGCTAACCACATTGACGGCACCTGGGATATGTCCGCCCCTAATAGAGTGCTTAATCACTTTGCCGGTATACATATCAACTGGACGAGCATCAAGTAAAATAACATTTGGAGCACGTAGTGAAACCACATCCTTATAGACATCAGTCCACTCAACAAACATGGATTGATTAGCCGGTTTGAGTGACACTTTCCCCAACGCTCTTGCAGGAGATGTTTCTTTACTCATCTCCTCAAAAGCACTCCAGTCAGTGGTTCCACCATTAAGGATCTTTACCTGTTTCATATTAAAGCCATACAGTTCTAATAAATAATAAAGTCGAGAAACCAAAGCCGTATTAGAATCATCGTAAAGTACCAGTGCTGAATTATTATTGACTCCCCAATGGCGCAAAGTATTTTGGAAGACTTCCTTTGATGGGAAACGCATTAACGGGTTCGCATTATTATTACCTAAATCTTTAAAACGTTGAACCTGTACAGCTCCTGGAATATGACCAACCGTAAAATAGCGGTGTGGATGGTAACGTACTTCTAGAACTAACAGGTTATTGTCTTCTATATGTTCAGTGAGCCAGTCACTATCAACCAGATAATCAGGTTCAGCCCAACTAAGTGCAGGTAAAAAAATCAGCAGAATAACCATCCATAGTAATATTTGTATTGGTTTTCTCATTTTTTTTCTCCAGTGGATTTCAGAGCAGACTCATACCACCCTTTTGTGTTATTCACAATTTTTACGACAGAGAGCATAACGGGTACTTCTATCAATACACCCACCACCGTCGCAAGAGCCGCGCCAGATTCAAAGCCAAATAAAACAATGGCCGTGGCCACGGCTAATTCAAAAAAATTACTGGCACCTATCAAAGCTGATGGTCCTGCAACACAATGTGCTTCACCGACCTGCCGATTTAACCAATAGGCCAGCCCTGAATTAAAATAAACCTGAATAAGAATAGGGATTGCTAATAAAGCAATGATCATGGGTTGTGAGATAATTTGTTCACCCTGAAAACCAAAAAGCAGGACTAAAGTAAACAGCAGTGAAATAAGGGATAATGGTCCAAGAATGTCTAGAATGCGTTGCAGCGCTTCATCACCTCCTTTTCTTAATAAAAAGTAACGTATTATTTGTGATACGATGACGGGGATCACAATATAAAGCACCACTGAAAGAAATAAAGTATCCCAGGGCACTGTAATAGCAGAAAGCCCTAATAAAAAGCCCACAATCGGTGCAAAGGCAAAGATCATAATAAAATCATTCAAAGCGACCTGAGTCAAAGTAAAATGAGGCTCACCATTAGAAAGATTACTCCAGACAAACACCATTGCGGTACAGGGTGCAGCAGCCAATAGAATAAGACCCGCAACATAACTGTCAATTTGATCAGCAGGTAACCAGTCTGAAAAGACACCGCGAAGAAAGAACCAGGCAAGAAATGCCATTGAAAAAGGTTTGACACCCCAGTTAATCAATAAAGTGACACTGACACCCCGCCAATGTTCTTTTACATGACTCAATGCCCTAAAGTCTATTTTTAAAAGCATTGGAATGATCATTAACCAGATCAATATTGCAACAGGAAGATTGACCTGTGCCACCTCATACCCGGCAAGTGTTTGAAATGGCAATGGATAATAATGACCCAGCGTAATTCCAACCACAATACAGGCAAAAACCCATAACGTTAAATAACGCTCAAAGAATCCAATTTTAACCTGATTATTTTTTTTGCCGGTATTTCACTTTGTGAGGACATTGTTAATTTCTCATTGAAGAAATAGAAAAGGTAAAACAGTGATAACCATATGCACTTACTTATATATCTATAATAATAGATATACTATATCTATTTTAGTCGATACGTCAAGTGTAAGTTTTATGACTACATGTACAAAACTTGAAATCAGAAAATATGCAGTGACACAATTTTATGTAAAATGAGTGAGTAATAATGAGGAATGGGTTGTTTGATACAGCTTAAGAACAGGCACTGCAAAGGTTTTCCGGACGATTCGACATACTTGAAAGAGTCAGCATATCATGACTGAAAGGTGCCTCAGTTTTAATACCTTCAATCATTGTTTTGAGCATATCAATGACCCATAGTGGTAGTTCAGGACTGAGTTGGTAGTAAATCCATAGACCTGATTTTCGGTCTGTAACCAAACCTGATTTACGAAGATTACCCAGATGATGTGATATTTTGGGTTGAGGTAACGCCAAAGCATGGGTTAATTCACACACACAGAGTTCACCCTCCTGAAGTAGTAATGAAACACAACGGAGGCGTGTCAGTTCAGAAAGTGCTTTAAATAATTGAATTGGAGTAATTGATTGCATATTGTAAACTGACCAATAGAGTAACTTTCAATAAATTAACGGTTCGATTGATTTAAAATATGTTATGAACAATCGTATTTCATTATAACACGGAAGTCGCACATCCAAATCATATCATTGATTAACAAGCATTTATAAGGAAGACTCAACCGGTAAGCCTGCTGTTTAGTGAGGATCCCTCAGTTTTATTCAGACCAGCATCAGATGAATCAACTCCAAAAATACAAAACCTGCACTGATAATAAACCCAAGTGCTGGAATCCAGATAGGAAAAATTATCACACCTTGTGGTTCTGGTTCACGCATTTTTATACGCATCAAAGCAATATTGACCAGAGAAAATACAATCAGCATAAGCATAGAAGTCATTTTAGCCAGGCCTGCAACCGTGCCGCTCAAGGTCAGAATAATTAAAAGTGCAGTGGCTAAGAATGTTGCCCAGACAGGTGTACGCGTATACGGATGCACTTTTGATAACAATGCAGGCAATTGCTGTTGACTACTTAAACCATATAACATTCTCGATGCCATAATGAGCTGTATCAATGCCCCGTTGATAATGGCGAACAGGCCGATAATACCAAACATCAATTTCCCGCGACCAGTATTGTTTTGATAAATATCTGCCAGGGGTGCCTGTGATTGAGCTAATTGTTGTGGGGTTATGGAAACAAGAGCTGACAACATCACCATGATATAAAGCAATGTTGTGATCAATAATGTAAGTATAATAGCAATGGGCAAAGTACGTTTAACATGCTTGACTTCCTCCGCGACAACAACCATATCTTCAAAACCAATAAAAGCATAAAAAGCTAACAATGAGCCTGCAAAAATAACGTTCCAGTCACTCCACTGCATGGATGGTACATAAATTTGCCAGTCATCTTCAATGCGAGAAAAAGATCCACTGCTAACCACTATCACTAAAATCAGGCCACCAACACCAATCAATGTGATAGCAGCAGCAATGCTGACAGCTTCTGAAATCCCCCAAAATGCAATGATACCTAATACCAGCACGACAATAATAATTGAGACCACACGATCAAATTGCCAAAATTCATAAAGATGATCAACAAAGCCATTTATTAGAGCTGCAGACGAAACAAGGCCAGCAGAAATCACTAATAATCCCACAAAAGTAGACAATTTTTTTGAACTAAATCCTTCACGAACATAAATAGCAGATCCTCCTGCACGTGGAAAACGACCCGATAACTCAGCAAATGACAAAGCAGTGAGGCCGGCCATAAAGGAGGCGATAAGAAAAGAAAACAGAGAGAGATAACCCGCTACACCTGCCAGTTTACCGACAAGAATATAGATACCGGCGCCAATAGTAGTACCCAGACCATATAAAACCATTTGCGTTAAAGTGAGTGATCTCTTTAATGATGGATTTTCAGTCATGCTGCTTCATCAGACAATTTAACAAAAATGATATCATTCAATATAGCCTGAGCTTATACCACCTGAATTTCGTGCAAAGTAGTTTACCTTGCCTGTGGGCACGATGACCAGTCCGGATGAGGTAACATGATAACGACGTCTGTCTTCTTCTAAGTTATATCCTATCTTTGTCCCGGACTTGATGATATTGTGCCGATCCACAATAACCCGCCGCAGTCGTGCACCACGGCATATCCGTACATAATCCATGATAATGCAGTCTTGAAGCTCCGCTCCAGGTTCCACTACAGCCTCACAACGAATAATGCTATTGTGAATCTTCGCCTGATTAATGAAAGAGCCTGCACCCAGTAAACTATTTTTAATCTGCCCCCCTATTACCTGTGCCACGGGCCCTTGATAGTTGCCGGAAAATATAGGCCATTGCGGATTAAAGGTATCAAAACGCGGCTCAATTCCCAGCATATCCTGATGAGCCTGAAAATAGCAATCAAGGGAACCAACATCACGCCAGTAGCTTTTTTCCTCATAAGACTTGATACCCGGCACTTCATTGGAAGAGAAATCGTAAGCAAACAGACGGTGACTCTTAAGCAGTTGCGGCAGTACATGTTGCCCAAAATCGGTTTTACCCTGCTTATGCACCTTATCAAGCACCTCAATCAACACATCTGCATTAAAGAGATAGTTGCCCATAGAAGCATAGGCCTTAGTAGAATCCGATGGCATTGTACAAGGACATTCGGGCTTTTCCTGAAAGCAGGTAATTCGCCCATCGGCATTCGCCTCGATAATACCAAAATCAGAGGCCTGACTGATGGGCACCGGAATCGCTGCAACGCTGATATCGGCATGTTGATGCTGATGAAACCACGCCATCTGTCGTATGTCCATACGGTAGATATGGTCGGCACCAAACACAGCGACAATATCGGGCCGCTGCTCCTTAAGCAAATTGAGGTTTTGATAGACAGCATCTGCAGTGCCCATAAACCACGATGAGCCCTCTTGCATTTGCGGCGGTACTACTGTAACGAATTGATCAGGCAGTAAGGGTGAAATAGTCCATGATTTACGGATGTGTTCTATCAATGACTGGGATTTGTATTGGACCAGCAGATAGATATCCCGAACATCTGAATTGACCAGATTGCTGAGCACAAAATCCACAAGCCGGTAGCGCCCGCCAAAGGGGACTGCTGGTTTAGAACGTGATTCAGTCAACGGCCGCAGGCGCTTACCCTCGCCTCCCGCCATGACGAAAGCCATTATCTTAACTGCCAGTCTTCTCTCTTTCATGGCATTTCCTAAGCTCCCTTCAATTTAGTCAAAATTTTACGTATTGATGAAGAGTGGATCATTGTAAGGCACAAAACAATTAATTAAGATTAAAATAACCAGTATCAATGGAATCTAATATTAAAACTAATGTTAGTGATTTCTATACTATAGTATTTGAGAGGTTCCCACGAATTTATTATCAATAAATTGTATGAATACCTGATTATGTGCAATCTATGACTGACTTTTGAAAGATTCAACAACCTGATATTTAACGCCTTGCGGGGTGTCAATCGACTTAAATAAGACAAAACCTGTGACCTTCCAATTAACTGGCAGTAGCACTGTTTTATCAATAGTCTCTGTGTTATCAATAATTTTTGTTTTATAAATAGTCCTGGATTTTTTTGCAAGTGTTACATGTGGTATGTATGTTTGTTGTGAAATGGCAAGCTCAGATTGCTTCGCTGCCATTAAAAGCTGTTGATTTAAGTTTAACAAAGTTTCAGGGATAATATCAGTTCCTAACCAGACAATCTGAGATTTTTTAAAATAGCCTATTTTATTTAGGCTCATTTTAAATTCAGGAAAAGTGATCCGCTTAGCCTCATGGATCATTTTGTGTTGCTGTTCTTGTGTCAAATTACCTAAAAACAATAAGGTCAGATGTAAATTTTTACTTTTCACCTCACGTCCTGAACGAGGCAGTCCTGAACGAAACAGTTGAGAACGAGTAAAAACAATATTTTCTCTTGTTTTATCATCTGGGTTCAAAGCAAAAAAGTAACGGTTCATTGATACACCATCTTTTAAATTTAACTCTTTAGTGTGTTATCATATCAATAAAAAACAGCCTGAGGAAAGATATTTGAAACCAGAACGTTCAGGTGAATTTCTTATGGTGGCCTTTGCATTTTTTGAAGGCTGGTTTCCTATTTTCACCATTTTGACATTGCAATATATTACTCCGATTTTCGCCTATAGCTGCACTCTGGTATTTTCCATCATATTATTCATGACATTAATTGTACTACGAAAAAAAATCGGGGAACTTTTTTTGTGGTCAGCCTGGAAAAATTTACTCCTGACTTCTTTTTTTATCAGCCTCATGTTTGCCTGCATTTACGTTGGCCTTTCCTATACAAGCGCTGGTAATATGGCAGTACTCATCTTCCTGCAGGTGTTTTTTTCTTTTTTCTATTTCAATCTGATTGGTGGCGAAAAATTTGCCCTGATTCATTTATTAGGTGCCCTGCTCATGGCTGCCGGGGCCATCATTATTCTGTTCCCGGATGAACTGATTCTTAATTTTGGTGATTTGCTTATCTTACTTGCAGCAGCCATTGCTCCAATTGCAAATTTATATCAAAAGAGAGCACGCAGACAAGTCAGCTCGGAAACTATTTTGGCCTTTAGAAGCATTATTGCCCTGCCCGTTTTATTGATAATTGCCATTGTGTTTGAACCCGTACCTGAATGGGATGATATAATTCACTCTCTGCCTTATATTGCCACAACGGGTCTATTATTAATGGGGATGTCAAAAATACTCTGGGTTGAATCCATTCATCGGATTTCCATTACCAAGGCAAGTGCCATGGCGGCTTTAATTCCTGTTTTTACTTTATTGTTTGCTTTTCTGACTCTAAATGAAGTACCAGCAAATAGCCAGTTAGCTGGCATATTCCCTGTTTTAATTGGTGGCTATTTGATCTCCAGAAAAGTTAAACACTAGAAAGTTACTCACTTACATAACAAAAAAAAACGGATATAAACATAACAAATCATATCCACACTACAAAAAAGGTTATTAATTCCTGCATAAAACATAGGGGAATATGTTCGATAATAATATTGAAAGACTAACTGCCTTCGTAAAAAATAATCTGTATATTAATGGAGAGAGAAGTAGGTCACTGGAATTTTTCATTCTTGTTTGATTCGTTCAACCATTTCAGACCATTTTTTTATGATATTTTCCTCATCAGGCTCTGAACTGTAATTCCCTTTTAACCAGAGGCCATCATCATTAAAACTGAACTTGTATTTTATGTCAGGGCGATTGGATTTTTTTAATATATCATTACGCATATTATCAAGAATCAGGGGTTCTGAATGATCGTCAGGATAATAGAATAAAACCATATGCCCCTGACTATTATCAAGAATAACATAAGTCACTCTTAATTGTTCTTCCGGAATATCCATGGCCAGCAGCGTAAAATATTTTGCAATGGAAAAGTCTTCGCAATCCCCGGAATTTCTAATTAAACTTTCAATTGGGGTTGCCCAGTAATCTTTTTTATTCCATAATTCTTTATCATCTGACCATTTCATCCTGTTAAAAAAATCATTCACCAGTTTTAGCTTTTCGCTGGTCTCTTTTCCAAGGCTATGAAATATTAATTTTTCCCATGCATTAAAGCGTTCGGTAGTCTTTTTATCATGTTCAACATTGATAATATGATTTGCTTGCGACAGTAAAAAATCATTTTTACCGGAAAAACTCTGACTGCCAAAGAAAAAAACAATCACTATAAATAAATAAATTAGAAGACAAACAATATGATTTGTAATTTTTTTCATCATCATTACCACATATGAATTCAACAGAACATCATTTTTTTTTACATCTAATTGATGTCAATAATTTTTTAAATTTTCCATAACGATAAAAAATCGCCATCACAATAATCACTGGCAGCAGCAAAACAAGACCTGCAGTCATCATTCCCAATAACATTTCTTCAAAATTTGTTTCTGCCAGTTCACCCCCAACATGAGCCAGAAAGAAACTGGTCGGAATAACGCCAATCAATGTGGCAATTGAAAAGCGCCAGAGTTTGAGCGGTGTCAATCCCATGGCATAACTAATAAGATCATAAGGAATCACAGGAATAAGACGAGATACAAACACTCCCCACATCAACCAGGATTGAGATTGTTCCTGTTCCAGCAAAATTCGTTGCCCGGATAGCCTGAAGAATGCATCATTTCCTAGCAGCCGGGTAATAGAAAAAGCAATCACAGCTCCCATCCAGGCACCAATAATAATATAAATAGTGCCCCAGGTATGCCC
The DNA here is from genome assembly GCA_028571885.1 of Gammaproteobacteria bacterium. Taxonomy (GTDB): domain Bacteria; phylum Pseudomonadota; class Gammaproteobacteria; order GRL18; family GRL18; genus GRL18. The sequence continues at coordinate 10,690 of JAPVVU010000075.1, forward strand.
ATATACTGCAC
>JAPVVU010000076.1 GCA_028571885.1 Gammaproteobacteria bacterium
CACTTTATTTTATCACTTAAAGCGGGTGGTACCGGACTCAACCTGACGGCAGCATCCCATGTTATCCATTTTGACCGCTGGTGGAATCCTGCAGTAGAAAATCAGGCGACAGACCGCGCTTTTCGGATCGGACAGAAAAAAAATGTTCTGGTGCATAAATTTATCTGCAAAGGCTCTATTGAGGAAAAAATTGATGCAATGATCAGTGATAAATCGGCATTGGCCAATGAGATATTGTCTGATGCTGGCAGTGAAGTAAAACTCACTGAAATGAGTAATGACGAACTGATTCAGCTCGTGTCACTGGATTTGAATCAAATACAGCTTTAAGTTAATTAAAAGAAGAGAATGATATGTCCTATTATGGTTTTGCCCCCTATGTGCCTGTTGCCCGACGTAAAGCCAATGCTAAAAAGGAAATGAATAAACTGGCGAAAAAAGGCATAAAAGTTCAACCGGTTTCTTTTCAGGGACGGATCATTAGCAAGTCATTTTGGGGTAAAGCCTGGTGTGACCATGTTGAGCAATACAGTGACTTTTCTAATCGCCTGCCCAGGGGGCAGACTTATGTCCGCAATGGTTCGGTCTGTCATCTGGCAATCGAGCAGGGTAAAATTAATGCCTATGTTTATGGTTCTGATTTATATAAAATAACCATAAAAATAAGCCCTCTGGATAAGAATAAATGGCTCAATATTCAAAAAGAATGTTCAGGTAAAATTGATTCATTATTAGAATTCTTACAGGGTAAAATATCCGATGGTGTCATGCAGGTTGTGACTGACCCTGATAAAGGTTTGTTCCCTCTCTCCAATGAAATTGACATGCATTGTAATTGTCCTGATGGTGCCTATCTTTGCAAGCACATTGCCGCAGTCATTTATGGTGTTGGCCACCGACTGGATACGGAGCCGGAAAGTCTTTTCTTATTACGAAAAGTGGATCAAAATAAATTGATCAAGCATATCAAGCTGCCCACCTCGGAGAAAACTCAAAAACGTCAGGTTAAAGGTGATCTGAGTGATATCTTCGGTATTAACATGGATGAGCAACCCATACTGAAAAAAACACTCAGAAAGACAACGAAACAATCAACGAAAGAATCAACGAAAGAAACAACTAAAAAAGCCAGGAAAAAATCAGTTCCACAAAAAAAGACGATTCGGCCAACAGGAAAAACGATCAGCCGACTCAGGAAAAAGTTAGGTATGAACTATTCACAATTTTCCCGATTAATTGGCGTCAGCAATGCCACCATTTCAAATTGGGAAAAAAAGCCAGAGCGACTGAAATTGAAGGATAAACATTATACGGCTTTATTGTTGATTTCTAATTTTGATAAAGACCAGGCGTGGGAGAAGTTATCGGCTGATTAAAATATTTTGATGACCGGGGAGTATGGCAATATCAGGACAAAAGGCCGCTAAACTTGTATGATAGTCACAACCCATTTTTTAAAAAGCTATCTTAAAAAACTATCATTACTTCTCTTTAACACATAAAACAGGACAAATTAACCAATGCATATACAACAATCACCACCTGATCTTACCGACATAATGAGTAAAGTTTTTGGTAAGGGAAAAGGCGTTTTAATTACTGCCGTTATTATATTCTTTCTTGTTATTGCTTCTCTTCAAGCCCTGTACACCATTGAAGAAGGGCATGTTGGGATCATTAAACGCTTTGGTGAAGCAACCCAGCAAGTTAATCCAGGTCTTCATATGAAAATTCCCTTTGTTGATACAGTAGAAGTTCTGGAGATCCGTACACGTAAAAATGTAGAACGCCTTAATGCATCAACCTATGAGCAAATGCCTATTACTGCAGAAATATCCATTAACTGGACAGTCCAACGCTCACAAGCTTTCGAGTTATATAAAAGCTATGGTGGCCTGGACCAATTTGAATCAAGAATTTTAGATCCTAAATTACGCTCTGCTGCGAAAGATGCGCTGGCACGTTATAAAGCCGAAGAAATTATCCAAAATCGAAGCAAGGTCATTGCCCAAATCGAAAGTCTGTTAATTGAGGGCATGAAAACTTATCCCGTTAAACTAGACTCGGCGCAATTAGAAAATTTAGGTTTGCCGCAAAAATATATTCAATCTATCGAAACAAAACAAACGGAGAAAAATCTGGCTGCAGCTGAAGAACATCGCCTGCAGAGACAAAAACTTGAAGCTCAACGGGATGTTAATACGGCGATAGCAAGACGTGATGCTGCTAAGGCAACTGCGGATGGTAGAGCTTATGCGATTGAGATTGAAGCCAAAGCAGAAGCTCAGGCTATTCGTTTAAAAGGTCTTGCAGAGGCAGAAGCCATTCAAAAGAAAGCTGAATCATTGAATCAATCATCGACTCTCGTCGATTATGTTCGCGCACAGCAATGGAATGGTCAAATGCCGCAGACAATGATGGGAGCTGGTCAAAATATTTTATGGAATATGTCTGGTAAGAAGCAGTGATTTATTCCATGATACATTGATCAATATCATGCATATTAAATAAATTATATAGTCTAAAATGTTGGTATGTGAGGAGCTTGCATCAATTAGATTTGGCCAGAAATTTGACTGTTTTAAATATTTATTGCTTCAGTACTGTTTATTGGTGAATGTCTTTGCTATTATTTTGAGTATCTAGCAATAAGTATCCAGGAGAGCAAATGCTACATACTTTTACTCTGGCACTATCATTATCAGTATTCTGGCTGATTAATTCAGGTCACAATTCTGTTCTCATGTTATCACTGGCCGCACTTTCCATTACCTTTGTCTTATACCTTGCTCACAGAATGGACGTGGTGGATCACGAATCCCAACCCGTACATCTCACGCGGAAGCTTCCTGGTTACTATGCCTGGCTTATTAAAGAAATTATTCTTTCTAATATATTGGTCGTTAAGCATATCTGGCTTGGTAATCAGTCCATTTCACCTACCCTGTCGACGATTAAGGCTTCTCAAAAGACGGATATAGGCAAAGTGATTTATGCCAACTCCATCACTATGACTCCAGGTACCATAACCATAAAATTGGAAGGTGATCAATTTCTGGTTCACGCTTTATTGCGAGAATCAATTGATGATTTGAAAAAGGGTGAAATGGATCGCCGGGTAACACAGTTGGAAGACCAATGTTAATTGCCGCAATTCTGGCTGTTTTTATTGTCATGGTCATAGCAATTGTTCGTGGATTCATGGGGCCAACTCTTTATGATCGCATACTTGCCGTCAATATGTTTGGTACTAAAACAGTTCTTCTCATCTCATTGTTAGGCTTTATGATGGGACGACCGGAATTCCTGGATATTGCTATCGTATATGCCCTTATCAATTTTATTAGTGTTGTCGGGGTGTTGCGTTATTCGGACAGTTCCGTATTCAAGCACCATAACAAACAGAAATAATAATGAAAAAGAGTTCATAATGGATATTTTTTTGGCTGCAGGTAGCAGCTTGTTTTTACTCATCGGTAGTTTTTTGTGTTTGTCAGGCGGGCTTGGTCTTTTGCGTTTTCCAGATTTTTATACTCGAATGCATGCAGTCGGAGTGACTGAAACTCTGGCAACTGCAATGATTTTGATTGGACTGATGCTGCAAAGTCCTGATGCACTGGTGTTATTGAAACTGATGGTTATTCTTATCATGACTCTATTTATAAGCCCGACAGCAAGTCATGCACTGGCTCATGCTGCACTGCAAAATAACCTGGTGCCAAAACTTAATAAGCAAAATGACAATGAAGAGGTGACACCATCGAATCCCTGATAGATATTGTCTTATTAACGCTTCTGGTGGTAACAGCCATAGCTATTGTCAGGCTGAAAGATCTGTTTGCTGTCATTATGCTGTCAGGCATTTACAGTCTGTTATCCGCCAGTTTTTTTGTTACGATGGATGCTGTCGATGTTGCGTTTACAGAAGCCGCCGTTGGAGCAGGTATTTCTACCTTATTATTGCTGGTGGCCATTACCATGACTGGACGGGCTGAGCATCCCGATCGCCATAAACCCATACTGGCTCTGGCTGTAGTTACTGTAACGGGAGGTTTATTGATTTATGGAACTTTTGATATGCCGTATTTTGGCTCTGGGCAGGCACCTGTTCATCTTCATGTAGCACCACGATACATTAATGATTCTATGACCGAAGTGGGTGTGCCTAATATTGTGACTTCTGTCCTCGCAAGCTACAGGGGCTTTGATACGTTTGGTGAGGTGGTGGTCATTTTTACTGCGGGTATTGGCGTGTTGGCGCTTTTATCGGTCGTGCCTCGTCCAGTGACTATCGCGAAAATTAATTCACTTAATGATTCATTGCATGAGCAGCATTTGATCCTGCGTATTGTGAGTAAAATGTTGCTCCCTTTTATTATGTTGTTTGCATTTTACGTCCAGTTTCACGGAGATTATGGACCAGGCGGGGGATTTCAGGCAGGCGTGATCTTTGCCGTAGCCATTATCCTGTACGCCATGTTGTTCGGTATGATCACTGCGCGTCGGGTGATAAATCAGTCTTTTATTCAGCTAATCGCAGCCGTAGGTGTCCTGCTCTATGGCAGTATCGGTGTCGTTGCACTGTTAAATGGTAAAAACTTTCTTGATTACAGTGTTTTATCTGACGATCCCATTGCAGGGCAACATCTGGGGATCCTTTTAATCGAGCTGGGTGTTGGGCTCACGGTCGCATCGGTGATGATCATCATATTTTTCAGTTTTGCAGGACGCAGAGATTATTTGCGACACCTTAATGATAACAGCAAGGGAAGTAATAATACGTCATGTTAATGGGACACTATAATTACTGGATTGTGGTGGTGTTGATGATGATTGGTTTTTATATCGTTATCGCTCATGGCAATCTGATCAAGAAGATTATTGGACTGGGTATTTTTCAGACCTCTGTTTTTATCTTGTACATCAGCATGGCCAATGTCGAAGGAGGCACTGCACCCATTTTGGCGGAGGGGATAAGCCGTTATTCAAATCCCTTGCCGCATGTTTTAATTCTGACTGCAATTGTCGTAGGTATTGCCACTACGGCTTTAGGACTTGCGCTGGCGATACGCATTAAACAAGCGTATGGAACGATTGAAGAAGAAGAAATACAAAAAAAGGATAATCTGGATTGTTAGCGCATTTACCTGTTTTGCAAGTTATTGTGCCATTACTGGCGGCCCCGCTATGCCTGTTTTTGACGCGCTCACGTCTGGTGTGGGTATTTGCGCTGGCGGTCAGTGCTTTAGCCTTTCTTATCAGCTGTCTGCTGTTGCAGCAAGTGATGTCTTCGGGCACTATTATATACGAGCTGGGCGGCTGGGAAGCCCCCTGGGGTATTGAATATCGCATTGACCCGCTCAATGCACTCCTGTTATTGATTATCACCGGGATCAGCACAATTGTGCTGCTTGCTGCTCATACCAGCATACAGCAAGAAATTCCTGAGGAACGGCATACATTTTTTTACATTTTATATCTGTTATCACTGGCTGGAATGCTTGGCATTGTGGCCACAGGTGATGCGTTTAATGTCTTTGTTTTCCTGGAGATTTCCTCTCTCTCGGGTTATGCTTTAATTGCGCTAGGCAAAGACAGACGTGCACTTTGGGCGGCTTATCAATACTTGATTATGGGTACTATCGGTGCCACTTTTATTTTGATTGGTATCGGTTTAATGTACCAGATGACTGGTACCCTGAATATGGAGGACCTCTCCAAACGCCTGCCCGAAGTGGAGCATACGCGAACGGTTTTCACCGCTTATGCCTTTATTATCGTGGGTATCTGCCTGAAGCTGGCTCTGTTTCCACTGCATCTATGGTTGCCTAATGCCTATGCTTATGCGCCCTCGATAGTGACCGCTTTCTTTGCAGCGACAGCGACAAAAGTTGCCATTTATTTGCTGATTCGCTTCACTTTTTCAGTATTTGGCCTCACTTTTTCTTTTACCGCATTGCCCTTGCAGATCCTGTTTTTGACTCTGGGGCTGTTGGGAATATTTGCGGCATCTACTGCGGCTATTTATCAAAAAAATGTCAAACATTTGTTTGCCTACTCAAGTATTGCTCAGATTGGCTATATGATTGTCGGTTTTAGCGTGAGTACCACAACGGGTTTGATGGCAACTTTATTACATCTGTTCAATCACGCTTTAATGAAAAGCGCCTTGTTTTTAGCATTGGCTGCTGTGGTTTATCGTATCGGCAGTGTGCAATTGAGTCAGTTTCATGGTCTGGGCCGGCAAATGCCATTCACCATGGCGGCCATTGTCATCGGTGGTTTAAGTCTGATAGGTGTACCCTTAACGGTTGGCTTTGTCAGCAAGTGGTATCTGATAATGGCTGTCATTGAAAATGGCTGGTGGCCTGTTGCAGTGCTTATTCTACTAGGTTCGCTATTGGCCGTTGTGTACGTATGGCGACTCGTTGAAGCCGCTTACTTTAAGCCACCGCTGCCCGGCAGAGACACGATTAAAGAGGCACCACTTTCTTTGCTTATCCCTGTCTGGATACTGGTCATAGCCAATATTTATTTTGGCATAGACACTCGCCTTAGCGTTCAGGTGACACAGGCAGCGTCCATGAGTTTGTTTGGAGTGAGTCCATGATTATTTCTCTGGAGTCCATGCTGCAGCTCAGCATTATTTTACCCTTGTTAGCTATGCTGGCTATTGTCTCAACAGGGCGTAATCCTAATCTGCGCGAAACGGTGAGCATCAGTACTTCTTTAGTGGTTATTTATTTTGTGTTCAATCTTTATCTGGGCATAAAACAGGGTGAAAACATTCAAGTTGATTGGTGGGAACTCTTACCAGGTTTACAGATAAGCTTTAATATCGAGCCTCTTGGAATGATTTTTGCCTTAATTGCCAGCTTTCTCTGGCTCATTACCACCGTTTATAGTATCGGCTATATGCGCAGCCACAAGGAGCAGAATCAAACTCGGTTTTATGCCTGTTTTGCCATTGCTATTGGTAGTGTGATGGGCATTGCATTTTCCGCTAACCTGTTTACCCTGTTTATTTTTTACGAAGTGTTAACGCTTTCCACCTATCCACTGGTGACCCATGCGGGGACGGAGGATGCAAAAAGGGGAGGGCGTATTTATCTGGGCATATTGCTGGGTACTTCTATTGTTTTTTTCCTATTAGCCATTATCAGTACCTGGTTTGTTGCAGGCAGTCTGGATTTTAAGCCAGGCGGTGTGTTTGATCCTAATGTCAATACAACCGTTGCCGGTGTAATACTGGTGTTATTTATTTTTGGTATTGGCAAGGCCGCAATTATGCCTTTTCATCGCTGGTTACCTGCCGCAATGGTTGCGCCAACACCTGTGAGTGCTCTTCTGCATGCCGTAGCAGTGGTAAAAGCCGGTGTCTTTACGGTATTAAAAGTCTGTGTGTTTATCTTTGGTCTTGATTTATTGGCGATATTGCCAAGCACTCAGTTCCTACTCTATCTGGCAGGAGCATCAGTCTTACTGGCCTCGCTGGTTGCTATGCGACAAGATAATCTCAAAGCAAGGCTGGCCTATTCGACAGTGAGTCAATTAGGCTATGTGACCATTGGTGCTTTGCTGGCGACTTCGGCTGGGGTGATAGGCAGCTCAATGCATATTGGCATGCACGCCTTTGGCAAAATCACTCTGTTCTTCTGTGCCGGTGCTATTCTGGTTGCAGCACATAAATCAAAAATAAGTGAAATGCAGGGGCTTGGCCGACAAATGCCCATCACCATGGCTGCTTTTTTTCTGGCGAGCCTGAGCATTATCGGTGTGCCGCCTGCCGGTGGCACCTGGAGTAAATGGTATTTATTAATGGGTTCGATGGAAGCCGAGCAATGGATCCTTATGGCAGTGCTCATGATCAGCTCTTTACTGAATATAGCCTACCTGTTACCCATCCCCTTTCGTGCTTTTTTCCCTGCCAGGGGAATGCCTGTGACTGATACAGGCATAAAAGAAGCACCACTGCCGTCATTAATCGCACTGAGTATCACAGCTGTCGGGTGTGTGATTCTTTTTGTCTACCCACAGCCCTTATATGAACTGGCCAGGGCCATTTTGGATGCCCCAGGATTAGCGTATGGAAAATGAGAAAAAATATCTTTTTGACAAGCCTGAAAATGTACAAAGGCTGTTGTATTTTTTATACATCTGCTGCGCACTATTACTGGCACTGGACTTTGTTATCCATCGTCATGTGATGCATAGCTGGGAAAATTTGTGGGGTTTTTATCCACTTTATGGTTTTGTTGGCTGTGTCGTATTAGTGCTCGTTGCCACATGGATGCGTACTTTTTTGATGCGTCCTGAGAATTACTATGCGGATGAAGGTAAGACAGATTATGCCGAGACTTTTAATAATGTAGAGGCAAGTGATGATGTAAAAAACAACAGGACTAAAAGACATAGCAATGGAACAGGGGATAACGATGTGGATGCTTGAGATACCGCCGTTTCTTCCTTTTTTTATCGGCGCACTGCTTGCCGGCTTTACACGTGGGATCTTGCGCAACATTATTATGGTGAGCATTCCTGTGGTCAGTGCTCTGCATCTGTGGACTGTCCCTGAAGGCATTCATTTACAATTTGCCTTTCTTGATTATCAGCTGATGCCATATCGCGTTGATAAGTTGAGTCTGATGTTTGGCTATGTCTTTCACATCGCTGCGTTTATTGCCATTGTTTATTCCCTGCATGTCCGCGATACTCTGCAGCAAGTGGCGGCCATGCTGTATGCAGGCAGTGGACTGGGTGCGGTTTTTGCCGGCGATTTATTAACGTTATTTGTATTTTGGGAATTGCTGGCATTTACCTCAGTTTTTCTTATTTGGGCACGGAGAACTCGAAGTTCCTACGTCGCTGGTATGCGTTATCTCATTATTCAGGTCTTATCGGGTGTGATTCTTCTTGCTGGCACATTGTTTTATGCCGCTGAAAATGGGTCGTTAGAGTTCGGTCATATTGGCCTGGAAGGTATTGCTGGATGGCTGATCTTTATCGCCTTTGGTATTAAGTGTGCTTTTCCCATGGCTCATAACTGGTTGACTGATGCGTATCCTGAGGCCACCGTCACCGGCACTGTTTTTCTCAGCGCATTTACGACTAAAGTGGCAGTTTATGCCCTGGCTCGCGGCTACCCAGGCACCGAGTTGCTGGTTTATATTGGCGCAGCAATGACTTGCTTCCCCATTTTTTTTGCAGTCATTGAAAATGATCTGCGTCGGGTACTGGCCTATAGCCTCATTAACCAGGTAGGATTTATGGTGGTTGGTATCGGTATTGGTACCGCACTTGCTCTTAATGGCGCAATTTCACATGCCTTTAATGATGTTATTTTTAAGGGTTTGTTATTTATGTCAATGGGGTCTGTTCTGCATATGACGGGTCGAATCAATGGTTCCGATCTGGGAGGCTTGTATAAAACAATGCCCAAAACCACGGTGTTGTGTATTGTCGGAGCCGCTTCTATTTCAGCGTTCCCATTATTCAGTGGTTTTGTGAGCAAATCGATGGTTATGTCTGCTGCTCTGGAAAATGGTTATGACTGGATATGGCTGATGCTGTTATTTGCCTCAGCAGGTGTGTTTCATCATGCTGGTATTAAAATTCCTTATTTTGCATTCTTTGCCCATGACTCAGGTCTTCGTGTCAGTGATCCGCCTAATAATATGTTACTGGCGATGTTTATTGCAGCGGTTCTGTGTATTGCTATTGGCATTTATCCATCAGCATTGTACTCGTTGTTACCTTATGATACGGGGTACAATCCGTATGATGCAACCCATGTGCTGGCACAAACTCAGTTGCTGTTCTTCTCAGCCCTGGCTTTTGTCTGGCTTAACCTCAGAGGGATGTATCCTCCCGAATTACGATCCACCAATTTGGACTTTGACTGGATCTATCGCCGTGCTTTTCCACAAGCATTACAAAAAATATTTGCCATTATAGAAAAAATTGATCACGCTTTTCGCCAGACATTTCTTGCAAATCTGAATCTGTGCCTGATTTTTCTTTCCCGAAGACACGAGGGAGTTAGTATTCTGCTGTCACGCACTTATCCTGTTGGCAGCATGGTTTTGTGGGTTGCAGTTATTCTCGCTGCCTACTTGTTTCTTAGTTTTATTCATTAAATCAATTATCAACTCTCGTCGATTATGTTCGCGCATAGCAATGGAATGGTCAAATTTATGAATAACTTACGGTTAGGTTAAAGTCCCAATTTTTTCTCAAGATAGTGTATATTGGCACCCCCCGCCTTAAATGCATTATCGGAAATAATATCTTGCTGCAAGGCGATATTGGTCTGTATGCCTTTAATAACCATCTCATTCAGCGCTGACTTCATTCGGGCGATGGCAATATCACGATTCATACCATAGGTGATCAGTTTGGCAATCATTGAATCATAATAAGGCGGGACCGTATAACCGCTGTAAATATGTGAATCGACTCTGACGCCGGGACCGCCAGGTGCATGATAGCTTTCAATGAGACCGGGAGAGGGTATAAATTTTTTAGAATCTTCGGCATTAATCCGACACTCAATTGCATGACCTTTAATTATAATATCTTCCTGAGAAAAACTCAGTGGTTCGCCTGCAGCCACGCAGAGTTGTTCACGCGCCAGATCAATTCCGGTGATTAATTCAGTGACGGGATGTTCAACCTGAATACGGGTATTCATTTCAATA
>JAPVVU010000077.1 GCA_028571885.1 Gammaproteobacteria bacterium
ATTGACTATTTTAATTATTTATATTTGTTAAAAATTACACTATATACTGGTTTTTAGTCTATTCTTAATAACAAGTAACAAGTAACAAGTAACAACATATGCTTATTATTAATATCATTATGCCCAGGATAATTATCCTGCCTTTTATAGTATTTATACTGATGACATCACCAGTATATGCCGATAATAATGACTATCAGTTAGATATATTATCTATTCATTCGTATCATCAGGAATATCCATGGACATTATCGCAATACGATGCGTTTAAAAAACAACTGGTAAACAAGCTGCCTGAATACCATTTTAATTTTTCAACCGAATATCTAGATACCAAATATCTTTCACCCTCAGCAGAATATCAAAAAATATTCCTGCGCTATCTCGATGCTAAATATAAAGATCATATGCCTGATCTGATTTATGTGACTGATGATAATGCCTTGAATTTTATCATTTCTGGCGATAGGGGACTGCCATGGAATGTACCTGTTATTTATTCGGGTATCAATAATACCGAGATTGATAAATCACGTGTTAAGCAGCCATTACTCGGTGTGTTTGAATATAAAGACATTCGTTCTTCCATTTCACTGGCTAAAATAATAGCACCCGATGCATCGCGCATTATCTTTTTAGGCGATGGCGGCACCACCGATAATGCCATAAAGAAAGGCATAAATGTTAGTGAATATAAAAAAGATGATGTTGAAATTATTTTCCTGAGTGACTCTAATCTTAATGTATTAATTAATAAATTAAATACCATCGATACGGGTGTTGTTATTTTAACAACGGTTGGAGGAATGCATGATAGCCAGGGCAATCTTATTGATTTGCAGAAAATAATCAAAGCAATAACAAGTACAGGAAGAAAAATTTTAGTCATGGAAGATTCTTATCTTTTACCCGGAGTCATTGGTGGGTATCTGACTACAGGACGCATCCAGGGTGAAACCGCTGCAAATTTAGCAAGTCGAATTATTAGACAAGAGCTAGTGAGTAATATTAAAAATAAACAACAAAATTCAAGTGAACTTATATTAAGCTGGCCAGAGCTGCAGCGTTTTAATATAAATCTGCAAAAGCACTTGTCAAACCAGGCCAAAATCATAAATCAGCCTCCTCCGTTTGAAAAACAATATCCTGACCTGATTAAATGGCTGTTATGGTTTGTCTTGCTGCTGCTGATTGTTTTATTAGGCTCTATTTTCAATACACGACGAAAAACTCGACTTTTAAAGGAGCAGTATACTGATACGATAACAGGCTTACCTAATCGTATTAAGTTATTACATGATATTAATAGCGCAGTATCGCCAAATTTAATTATTATTGATATCAATGATTTTAAATCAATCAATCACCTTTATGGCCTGAAGGTGGGGGATGAATTACTGAATAATTTCGGACAAAAGGCGGGTAGCTATGTCGGCAAAAACTATTCACTTTATCGAGTTGGTGGTAACCAGTTTGCAATTCTGAATGGTAACTGTAAGTCTCCTCAACAATTTGATGACTATATTAATAATCTTCTAAATAAGATTCAAAATAATAGTTATCATATCGATCAACTCGATATTAGCCTCACACTAACCGCGGGAATTAGTAGAAATGAACGTGAGTTTCTTATTCCCATGGCTGAACAGGCACTACAGAAAGCTAAGGACGATAATAAAGACTATTATGTTTGTGATATTCATGAAGAGGAAACTGAACAGCATCATAAGAACCTTCTGTGGGCTAAAAAATTAAGTTCTGCCTTATCAGATGATCGTATTGTTCCTTACTTTCAATTGATAACACATAACAAAACGGGCAAGCAGGATAAATTTGAAGCATTAGTCAGATTGATTGATGAAGGTGGCGATGTGATATCGCCCTTCTTTTTTCTTGATGTGGCAAAAAGCACACGTCAATATGCAAGCTTAACGAAGGTTATGATTGACAAAACATTACACTCACTACAATCCCTTGAAGCGCAAGGGATTAGTATTTCAATCAACTTTACAGTTGATGATATTCGTGATGAAAAAACAATTGCCTTTTTTAAAGAAAAACTAAACGAATACCAGGTGGCAGACAGAATTATTGTAGAGCTGACAGAAGGTGAAGGTATTGAAAATTATTCTGAGGTTTCAGAATTTATCATGGATATAAAGAAAATGGGCTGTCGAGTTGCTATTGATGATTTTGGTACAGGGTATTCCAACTTTACACACTTAATTCACCTTAATGTCGATTACCTGAAAATCGATGGTTCGATCATCCAGAACATTATAAAAGACAAAAATGCTGAAATTGTTGCCAAAACATTAGTTGATTTTGCCGGACAATTAGGTATCGAGACAATCGCAGAGTTTGTGGATTCTCAGGAAATACTGGATAAAGTCACTGAACTGGGTATTGATTATTCACAAGGGTATTTTTTAGGCAAACCAGAAAGTAAATTGTCAATTTAGAGAGTGTTGTTATCTTATTTTGATGTAATTATTCAGCGTGTATTTATTAATTACCCGTGTTAAGCCTATGGCCACTTATTTTTCCGACTTTGCTTTCTGTTATGAGAAGCTACTTCGTTCAGACAATCAAAGTCAGAAAAATAAGCAACCACAGGCTTTTTGTAGATAATACGCTGAATAGTTACATTTTAATTACCTCTGATTCTGATTACGCCCTTTTTCTTTTGCTTCATAGAGTTTTATATCGGCACGTTTGAGCACTTCATCAAAGGGTTCGTCTGCTTTTGCTTCTGCACAGCCACTGCTGAGGGTAATATTGAGTTTATTATTAGTTATCTGCTGTGTGCTTACAGCTTCCAGTAGTTTATCAGCAATATGACATGCCATTTGAGCATTAGTATCAGGTAAAAAAAGTAAAAATTCCTCACCACCCCATCGAGCTGCTATATCAGAATTACGAATAATATCGTTCATCAGACGGCCAACTTCCTGAATTACTTCATCGCCGATATTGTGCCCATAAGTGTCGTTCACCTTTTTGAAGTAATCAATATCCATGATAACAACGGACCATGAATTATGATGGCGCTTACTAAAACTAACGGGTTGCTTAATGGACTCGTACAGGCCGCGGCGGTTAAGCAGACCTGTTAATGGATCTATTCTACTCAGTTCAACAACTTGCTTGTGTGCTTCTTGTAACTTAATGAGGACAAATGCCAGTGCCAGGGTGATGAACAGTATAGTCCACACAGGAATTGATTTTATTACTGACGCCATAATGATTTTGTTATTTTCGAAAACATGTACCAGCCATAACTCCCCGTCAACAAGCTCAGTTATGAGCCAGTGTTTATCATCTGCATGAATAAAACCCTGAGTATTATCGGCTAAATCCGGCACCTCAATTTGAGTACCTATAGTAAAATCTTCGACCTTTCCAACCAGGAAGCTGGATTCATCGACTAGAATGGATTCTCCTAGTGGCGAATTTAAGTCAGAAATTAATAAACTGCGTAAAAAATCCAGTCCCAGATCCAGGGAAACGATCCCCATGAAACGATTATCCAATAAAACAGGAGAAGAGATTGTTACCATTAGTCCCTGACCTGCAGCATCATTATATAATTTGGTGATGATCTGCTTATGTTCCGGATTATTTTCCGGTTGCGCTTCCTGCCAGAAGTTTCGTTGATAGTCTGGTTCATCAAAGAGATATTCATCGGGGTTTATGGTCGGTGCTACAAAAAGAAATTTGTTTATAGAGGTGTAATAAACCCATGTGATTTCAGGTAGTGATGCGGCAATGCTATTGAAACGACTACTGAATTTCAATATTGTATTTATTTCTTTCCCGTGCAGCTGTAGTGCCTTATCAGCAGTGCCTATGCCTGATAAGGTAACTTGCAGGTTGTTTTCAGAGTCATTGGAAAGTATATAATGATTTTTATCAAAATTTTTTAATTGTTGTAGTCCTGGGTGAATGGCAGAATTATTTGACTCAAGGTGATATGAATATTCAATATCCCGCTTGAAACTATTAACATGAGAACCCAGTAAATTAAGATATGTTTTAATCAGACGCGCTCGATTATTAAAATCAAGCCGTGCTTCATTTTGTAAACTGTTATGAAAGTAGTTATAAGTCAAGGCCGCTAATATAACGGTAGATACAACAATAATAATAACTTTAAGTAACTTATTTACCTGGTTCGTCATGTTAAATTTCATTATATCCATGGGTAATTACTATTGTAGCTTATTTTTGATGAAATTTTTTTTAGCTGCAAAATAAAAGGGCTAAATACAATAAAGTTTAAATGTTTGAAATAAAAAAATGTTTTGTAGTAGCTTAGGGCCGGGCTAAATTGCCCTCCCTCAGCAACATTTCCCTAAGCATCTAATCAGATGGACACTCATTATGAATACAGTTTATTGTGATCGTTGTCTGCCCATTTGATGTTGTTTCTGCTGGGCTGAAAATTCTTCAGGGGAGATTTTTCCATCAGAATTTTTATCAATTTCCTGAAACGGACTGATATTTGCAGTATTCCTCATTTGATATCCCTGTTGTATCCTGCTGCTGATGCGCATACTACGAGCCTCAATGAGTTCCTGCTCGCTAATGTAGCCGTCTTTATTGCCATCAAAGTCTTCAAATTTCGGCATGTTACGACCAGCACCCATACCTCGACTCTGTCCCTGACCTTGTCCTTGTCCTTGTCTCATACCCATTCTCTGCCCTTGTCTCATATTCTGTCTATTTTGCCTGTGCTGCTGCATCCCCGAGGAAAATTCTTCTGGCGTTAACACCCCGTCGTTATTTTGATCAAAGTCTTCAAATTTCGGCATATTATGACCACCACCCATGCCTCTGCTCATGCCTTGACTCATGGTTTGATTAGGACTCTGCCCCTGCCTCATGCCCATCCCTTGAGATTGCCTCATTGCCCATCGTTTTTCTCTTTGCAGCTGCTGCCCACGAGCAAGTTCATTGGGGTTTAATTGACCATTTTTATCCGTGTCGAATTGATTAAAGTCTGGTTCTGAAGCCATACTTCTCATTGGGAAGCCCTGAGCAGCCCTGTTTTCCATTCGCTGCCCACGTATTGTATGAAACTCATCCTGACTAATAGCACCGTTAGAATTAATATCATAAATGTAAAAAGGGATTGGTCCCCGTTGGGGTAATGGCATAGCTTGCAAGCTTTGCATACATAAAAGTGATGTGATAACACCAGTTGATAAAGTGACAAACAGCGTTCTTTTGAAAGATGGGTTGGATGATTTTTTCATAATGCACCTCTAGTGTTAAAAATGTTAAATTTACAGTGGAGTCTTTCCTATTCGTTTACCAAATCAATGTGTTGAATTACAGTCGTTAAAAGTTTTTTAATTTTATTGCTGGCGTTTCATATTTTCTATTAAATGCGCCACCCATTTCCTGCTCTATAATTCTATTATCACCGTCTGAGTCAATATTATCAAATGCCAGCTTATCCTCACTTTATCATCTCAGCATGAAATGAAGCTGAAAATGAAGTGGGATATAATGATTAGTCTATGATTTGTTGAATGCAACCAATAAAAGATATTTTCAGTTTCAATTCATTTAGGTGCGATAGACTACAGAAAAATCATTTCTGGAGTTATTTATGCAAAATTTATCAATTATGTTTAAACTATTCATGATGATAAAAAAAAGAGTTATTTTAATTTTTGCTCTGTTATTGACTAGTTTATTATTTACCAATATATGCCGGGCTGATCATGAGCAGATATTTAATGCTAAAGCACTTAAAGAGGCGGGTGACATAAGTTCTCTGGTGAGCATACTGGATAAGTTATCAGAACATGATATCCATCGAATACTTGAAATTGAGCTAAAACAGGATGCTTCGCGTGAGGCGAAGCCCCGGTTTATTTATGAAATCGAATACATTAATGGTAAAGGTATGGTTTTGGAAATTGAAGTGGACGCCCTCAGCGGACAAATTTTAAATACAGAACGTGAGCATTAATTGATGCGCTTATTACTGGTCGAAGATGATGAAATGCTATCCCAAACCCTGCAAAAGGAATTAGCACTTAAAGGTTTTGCCGTTGACATTGCCTGTAATGGTGTGGATGCTGAATTTATGGGGGATGAAGAAGCCTATGATATTGTGATCCTTGATTTGGGACTGCCGCAGCGTTCGGGACTTGAAGTGTTAGGCAACTGGCGCAACAAAGGTAATAAGCTGCCTGTCATAATCCTCACTGCTCGTGATTCATGGCATGAGCGTATTGATGGTTTCAAAGCGGGTGCTGATGATTATTTGGGTAAGCCTTTTCATGTTGAAGAATTGGTGATGAGGATCCAGGCTTTATTACGGCGAACTCATGATATGGCTGGACAATCATTGCATTCTGACGGCTTAAAGCTTGATGAAGAATCCCAGCAACTGGTTGTCGGTGATCAGGAGCCACTGCAGCTGACGGGTACAGAATTCAGACTATTACGCTATTTCATGCTTAATCCAGGCAAGGTACTGTCTAAAACTCGATTAACCGAACATGTCTATGATCAGGATTTTGATAAAGACAGTAACCTGATTGAAGTTTACATTAGACGCTTAAGAGATAAACTGGGTAAAGAACGTATTGTAACCCGAAGAGGGCAGGGTTATATTTTTATGGACACACAGCAATGAATTCTCTGGAGCATCGATTGCATGTCGGACTTTCACTCAGTTTATTGCTGCTGTTCGGACTCCTATGGTTTTTAGGCCAAAAATCGATGAATGACCTGAGCCATGAGCTGGTTGGTTCACGGCTTGAGCATGATGTTGAAAGTTTATTAGCGGCTTTAGAAGTTCGTTCTGGTTCGGTTCATTTTAAAAATGGAAAAATGCCACTCATCTATCAGCAGCCTCTTTCGGGGCATTATTTTGTGGTTTCAATTAACAACACGCCGGTCATACATTCTCGTTCACTCTGGGACCAGTCACTTACCATCCCACCACTTAGCACCGGTGAACGAATTTTAAAGGTTTATAATGGTCCCGCTAATCAGGAATTACTGCAAATTAATATGGGTTTTAACAAGGGGGGATTGAATCTGTCAATTGCCCTGGCGGAAGATTTAACCGGCATTAATGCACAGCAAATGAAGTTTAAACGCTATTTTTTTATGTTATCTTTTTTGGGGCTTATCCTGTTGTTGTTTATACAACGAATTATCTTACGACTTTCTTTTAAACGTCTTGAGTCAGTCTGTTCAGACATTGAGTGTCTTGAAGAAGGAGGGCTGTTAAAACTATCAGAAAATGTGCCTGCAGAAATATTACCCCTGGTTCAGGAGGTTAATCATCTCTTAAATTTGCTTGAAAAACGCCTGGAGCGTTCAAGAAACGCCCTTGGTAATTTATCACATGCATTGAAATCCCCTCTTAATCTGCTATTTCAGTATTTTTATCATCATCCAGATGAGACAAATAGCACGCTGAATTCTAATGCATCGGATAAAACTAATGCATCTGATAAAAGCAATGCTGATGAAAACACTGTTGATGCAAAAAAACAGCTGCAAAGAATCAATCAATTAATTAATCGTGAACTAAAGAGAGCCCGACTTGCAGGCAAGGGCGGTTCGACACAACGCTTTAATCCTGCGAATGAACTCCCTGAACTTATAGCCGTCATAAAGCAAATTTATTCACACCGTGACCTGACAATAAATTACCACATAGATGACACTGTCACCGCTTTTGGTGATCGCGAGGATATGCTGGAAATGATTGGTAATTTACTTGATAACGCAGGAAAATGGGCAAATAATGAGATTAATATTTCGATTATCTGCCCGGATTCAGCCCAGGATTCCATTAAGATTATCATTGAAGATGACGGACAGAGTATTGACCAGGAGCAGTTAGAATCATTGACTCAGCGTGGCGTTCGTCTGGATGAATCCATTGATGGCCATGGATTAGGTCTTTCAATTGTTAAAGACATTGTTAAACTTTATTCAGGTACCATAGTACTTAAACAATCGTCAGCTTTAGGCGGCTTGCAGATATTAATTACCCTTGATGTTTATTAATTAGTGTCCATCCGTTAAACGGATGTCTTTGTTAATTACTTTAATATGATCTAAACTGAACAAGTGTCCAAAAAAGGTAAATATCAATGTAATGACTTCACAGTCCGGCATTGTAATCATATTAGAGGCTCAGAAATGAAAAAAATACTAATTGGTGTATCAATTACTACTGCTATGTCTATTGCTATGTCTGCCAGTGCATTCTGGGATGATGGCAACAGCAATACCAACTGGAACAGTTCCGGTTATAACAACATGAACAACAATGCATATGGACGAGGCTATGGCAGCGGCTGGGGCGATGGTTCTGGCGATGCTGATATGGATGGTGATATTGAAGTGACAATAAAGTCACGTGCTCGTGGCCGGGGTCGTGGTAATACGCAAGGCTCTGCACGTGGCAGTGGTTACGGCAGCGGCTATAACAATTGGGATAATCGTTTTCAGGGCTATGGTGACAACCGTTATGATAACCGTGGGTATGGCGGCTATGGTGGTCCTTATGGCTATGCTCCTTATGGTTATGCTCCACAAATGCCGGCTGCTCAAAATCTGCAGGCAATTGACCCGGTAAAAGCCGCGCAAATGAAAGCTGCCCAAATGAAAGCTGCCGAAGTGAGAGCTGCACAGGTAAGAGCCGCGCAAATAAAAGCCGCGCAAATGAAAGCTGCCCAAATGAAAGCCGCTGAAGTGAGAGTTGCCCAGGTAAGAGCCGCTCAAGTGAAAGCTGCCCAGATGAAAGCCGCCCAAATGAAAGCTGCTGAAGTGAGAGCTGCTCAGGTAAGAGCCGCGCAAATAAAAGCCGCGCAAATGAAAGCTGCCGAAATGAAAGCGGCTGAAGTGAAAGCTGCCCAAATGAAATAGGTGCCTGAACCTGAAACTTTAGCCGCTTAGGCTGCGGGGGTAGAAACCCGCGGTTCCCCTAATCAGGTATAGCAGTTAAGGCAGTTGTGCCAAAATAATGGGATTAGCTGTATCATGACCTTGAAGGGCTACCAGGTCGTTGGAAAACTCACTGATGTCATCGCTGACCGTCAACAGGGTATCTTTTGCCTGCTCAAGCTCATGCTTTCTGTAACCGGCGTAAAGCAATCCTCCAGGCATTATGATAGTAATAATGACATCACCGGCATCCAGTTCTTTTTGATCAACTAATTTTACCAGTTCATACTGGTGACGTATAAGGTCACTTCTCAGTTTTTCTACATCATCTGCGAGCAATTTAGGGTCAATTTTCTGTATATCGTATATGAAGCCATCCTGGTTAACAGACTTCGTCTTTACTATTTTGTTTTGCAGCCCCTCACTGGCGATAATTTCTTTAGCGACAATTTCTTTGGCGCCAATTTCTTTTGCAAGAGCTGGCTGGGTAATGAGCAGGCTAAAAAAAACCAGGTAGAATGAAATCAGTTTGGGATGCGCTCTATACATTTAATTCTCCTTGGAAGATAAACCTGAATCACTGTAAAGGTTAAAACAAAATTTAGGAGATTAAATAAAGAGATAGAGAGTTTACGAGAAAATAACAGTGCATAAGAGCATGTTTTTTGGTGACTTTCTGGTAACACCGCTATCATAGGTAATCCCCGTAGATCGGTAGCTTTGCGTATCTGCCCTTTCGGAGCAGGTAGCCTTTTTCAGTAGTTTTAACTATATAAGACAACTTGATAATTGACAAGAAGCATTGTCGAGTATTGTGACGTACTTATCTTTTTATTTAAAATGAGTTGGCATACATATCCATACAGCAAAGCCATCCTGCTGCACCACTTCTATTAAACAATATAATTACCATTTCATCATTTTCAGGTTCATTTCAGTTTCAGCTAATATACTAACCAACAAAAATAAACTGGAAAAAAAATGAAATATCAATATTCTCACAAATTTTTTGCTTTATCGATAATGCTCTTGTGGCTAAGCCCTGCTGCAACCTTTGCTGTTTCAATAGACTTTGTCAAGCTATTGGATAATATCACTGAACAGCAACCCGAACAGCAAGTAACAAAAGGCATTCAAGAACTTCACTCTGCAAATCAGTCTCTGTCAGACAGCTGGATTTCAGGTGATGTCGATTTAATTGTTCATCATGAAAATGATACCTTGACCGATGATGCAGATTATAAAAACTGGCAGGTGGGTGTAGAATTTCCGCTTTGGCTCCCCAGTCAAAAACAAGCCCAGAAGCAAATAGCAGCAAGCTATGGACAAGAATTGTCTGCCCAGCAAAGTTATCTTCGATGGCTGGCTTCAGACAGCCTGCGAAAACTGGTCTGGAGCCATCAAACAGCCAAAATTGAGCTCGAAGCTGCCCGTTCAGCATTGCAGAAAAGTCGGTCTTTACAGCATAAAGTGCAGCAAAAAGTCAGCGCGGGAGAAAGTCCAAAAATTGATCTGTTGTTAGCTGACAAGGCTGTGTTAAAGCAGCAGAATCAATTGGTGCAAAAACAAAGTGTCTTCACGATAGCTCAAAATCAATTTCAGAAATGGACACAAACCAGTATTCCTCCTCAGAATATTCAGGAAAGGACGCTTCCTCCTGTTCCTCTGGAGCAACACCCTGAAATTGTCAAATTGATGGCAACGCTGCAACTTTCACAAGCTGAATTACAAAAAACAAAATCCTTTAA
>JAPVVU010000078.1 GCA_028571885.1 Gammaproteobacteria bacterium
CATCTTCACAGAATAAATATGCTCCCCTGCATCGGTAAATAGATAGAAATAACTGTCCTGAGCCATTGCACCAACAATATTATCACCCTCTAAAACGTTGAAACGATAGGTCGAACCAATAAAACCCGGCGTGCGATAAAAATAAATCAGGGCCTGATCAGGTTTAGCTTCAGGGAATATTGCCTGCTGAGAATAATCAACCGAAGCACATGCTGTTAAAAATAAAAATAACAAAGTGATGATAAGTAAATTAATTTTAGTTTTCATTAGAGAATAACATTCCTTTCGTTTTGTTTTTGTTTTTGATTTTGATTTTGATTTTGATTTTGTTTTTATATAGACATCAATTATTTCAGTGCTTCTGCACAGTCTTTAATCAAATGCTGTCCCTGATAAATAAAGCCTGTATATATTTGTACCAGTTCAGCGCCTGCAGAAATTTTGTCTTTAGCATCCTGAGCTGAAAAAATACCACCTGCAGCAATGATTGGAATTTTTCCCTTTAAATGTTCTGCTAAAACGCGAACCACATGCGTAGACTGTTGAAATACTGGGACGCCGCTGAGTCCACCCTGCTCATCTGCATGGGCTAATCCTTCGACAGCACTACGCGAAATAGTTGTGTTAGTTGCTATGACAGCATCAATCTCTTTTTCTAACAGGAGTACAGCGATTAATTTGATGTCATCGTCTTCCATGTCAGGTGCAATTTTAACGGCAAGAGGAACGTATTTGTGTGTGCTTTTTTGTAAAATTGTCTGTTCTGACTTTAATACTTCCAGAAGGTGTTTTAATTCATCGCCAAACTGCAAAGTTCTCAGGCCTGGTGTATTAGGTGAAGAAATATTAATGGTAATATAATCAGCTAAGGCATAGACACGTTGTAAACAAATTTTATAATCATCCGCAGCAGATTCCACCGGCGTATCAAAATTCTTTCCTATATTGATACCGATTATCGTATCACTGTGTGCTTTTTTTACCTGTTCAACCAGATGATCGACACCTTTATTGTTGAAGCCCATACGATTGACTATTGCCTGAGCCTCCGGGATGCGAAATAATCTGGGTGCTGGATTACCGGGCTGAGGCCTGGGTGTGACAGTACCTATTTCAATAAAACCAAAGCCAACGGCTGACAGACCATCAATATAATCACCATTTTTGTCCAATCCAGCGGCCAGACCTACAGCATTTGGAAAGGTCAGCCCCATAACTGTTTTAGGAGCCGATACAGGCTTGCCGAAAACAATTCGTGATAGTTTAACAGAATGTAATAGCTTGATAGCCTTTAAGCCAAGCAGATGGGCTTTTTCAGCATCAATACTAAAGAAAAAACGACGGATCAGGGGGTACATAAATGACATAGGAATGGTTCAGACGCCTCTGGATGATTCAAATCAGTCATGAAATCATCAATTAATTAGTGAGTGATAATTATCCTAAATAAAACCCCATAAATCCAGTCTCTCCAGATATATTTGCTTTTAGGAGCCCTGTTGACACTTCATTTATAAGTAATATCCGAAGCAGTTCACGTAATATTACGAACAGTTTTTTATTTTCATCCGTGTAAAGTAGAACCATAGACAACGTGAAGAGTCGCTTGATTCTAAAAAGCAGCTACTTTCATTTACATACACAACATTCCAGGTAAGGAGAATGCACATGAAAACTTTAAAAACTCTTTTTGCAACTGCGATTATCGCTTCTGTGACATTAGCAGGCACTGCACAGGCAGATGAATTAATGGATACAATTCATCCTGAATCTGCGGATCTTTTTGATCACAGCACCTCAATCAATGCGCGTGGACAAAATGAGATTGTCAGTCTTAATGATGATAATAATACTCAGGTTTGGAGTTATGAATACGAGCAGTATGTCAATCCTGATGATTTCACTGGCAATGAATATGCGGATATCAACGCCTATATGGAAGCAAATCCAACCGCCGCCGGTGGTCCATCAAACGAGGTCTTTAAAGAAAACCCAATAGATGGTGATTATCACCTGAACTAGGATCAAGTATAAACCTCATATAAGCTAAACCTCATATAAGCCTCTCTTAAAGTGATAAATTTAAGAGGGACTTATTTTTCAAGAGACTATTGATTCAAAAATAAATAAATTCCCGACAAGGCACCCAAAATAGCAATAGAAATGTTCATTATTTGAATTATTTTAGTTTTGCTCGTTTTTTCCTGCTTCATATAGGTTAATGCCCCAAAGGCTGCAACCACCATCACAATTTCACAGAAAAAAACAGAAATAACGACAGAAATCTTGTCGCCACCGCCCCACTTCTGAGTATAAGACAGGTAAGCAAGAGTTAAACCCAGCAGCGCAATAAAGAAAGGGAAAATTGATGCATAAAACCAAATTTTTTGTTTCATAATCACTCATTGAATATTAATAAAACTGTATATTATAACAAAAATTTAGTTAAACCTAAGCACTAAAATAATGGATTTGCCCTAAAAGATGACTTTTTTTACGAAAAGAGGGGACAAAGGAACTAAGCGGGTATAATAATCTGAGGCAGCTGACTTATTTTTGAGACAGTGAGTTTTAAGACAGTCTCAGCTCAGCTTTTTGTCGCTGCTGAATACGCTGCTGTGCTGATAAATATTTTTCCAGTTGATGCTGATGTAAAGGCTGCATATTTTTTATCTGACCACCAATATGTGTCCTTCTGCCAGGATACGGTTCAAAATTTATATATCGAACTTCAATATTACAATTAAACTTCATAAAATCCATACTACACTCTACCAGCACCTTTTCACATTCCACAGGTTCTGGCCAATAACCATCCAAAATAAATAATGCACCATTCGTTGATAGATTACTCACCTGACCACTATAAACAGAATTGCTGATTTTTACTTCGGATAAGGAATCAATATTCATCCTGAAGCCTTTTCTGCGTTGACCTTTTTGCAGTCGCTTTGGGATCACAACTTCATACAGAATATCACCACCATCCAGAATAATATTATTGACCTTTGAATGAAAAGAAAATACTTCATGATCACTATTGACCTGTGTCTCTATAGTCACAGGATCGTTTCTTTCTAAAATCAATCGGCCACCCGGTGTTTTTTCAGCAATAATTAAACTATTTCGTTTTCTATCCATAGTTATCGCCGTTGAAACTATCTTTTCCCCGGAAGCTGAGATAATAGAAAGAGTGCTGTTCTGTTTGAGTTGATAAATAAATTCATCTCTAAGCAGTTTTGTCATTACTTCCTGAGCACGTTCCTTATGGAACATTTTTGTATTAATGAAATCAAAAAAAGCCATATTTATAAACCTGTCGCGGCAATTATTTGCCGTTATATTAATACCACGAATTTATACTTTACCCCAGTCCCTGGTGCGCTGAATTGAGGCATTTTGTAATTCTGGAGAATAATAGTATCCATTTGAATGATCTATAAGCATTTCTGCAAAGAAAGGATTTGTTTCCTTACTTTCAATGGATACAGATTGAGATGCTCCTGCATATCCTTTATTTAAGGACTCAATATCTGCAAATTCACTCTTTAAAAACTTATTTTCTGGAGATGAAGTAATATCTTCTATAGCTTCCTCTGCTATTGCCAACAATTGCTCGCTCATATCCTGATGAGTTTCATGACGTATTGCTGAATTAGCAATTGCAGTCAGCAATCCGGTCACACCACCAAGCAAACCACCAAAAAGAACGCCACCAACTAATCGAGAGCCTTCTGAAGCATCGTCATGTGTTTGTTCACGATAGTATTTTGAAATAACGGGCAGATGATGCATTGGATTAAACATGTCCACCACATCACCAAAGGTAAATCCATCACTTCCCCAAAAAGATTCTTGATCAGAAGGCTTTACAGCGACGGAGGAATTAGGGGAGCTATTAGAGATCGTATTTAAGTTCGATTGTAGTGATTGTATATTCATAGTAATTCTCTCAAAGCCGTGTTTTCATGAGATTTACTTTAAAAGAGATGCAATCATTGAGCCAAATATTTAAATTTTTTATCTGAAGGCAGATAGTGAGGCAGGCGTGTATTGGTATTCCGGACAAAAAAGCACTTATTTCGTTAGAAAAAAGTGCTTATAACATTAACATGATAATAGGTATTCGAACTAGTTATTTAGCAGCGATGCCCCTGTATAGCCATCATTTTCAAGAATTTCTCTTAGTCGTTTCAAGGCTTCAAGCTGAATTTGTCTGACTCTTTCACGAGTCACACCAATCTCATTGCCAACTTCTTCTAAAGTCGCTGAATCATAGCCATGCAAACCAAATCGACGATCAACCACTTCACGTTGTTTATCATTAAGCTGCATCATCCATTTATCCAGACTATCCCTCATACTTTCATCTTGCAAAAAAGCAAATGGCTCAGGATTATTGGTATCAGGAATAGCATCTAACAGGGGTCGATCAGCATCAGGGCCCATAGGCACATCAATAGATGAAATACGTTCGTTCAAACGAAACATTTTCTGCACATCTTCAACCGGTCTATCGAGTAAATTTGCAATTTCTTCCGGGCTGGGCTCATGATCAAGCTTCTGTGTTAACTCTCTGGAAGCTCTGAGATAAATATTAATCTCTTTTACCACATGAATAGGTAAACGAATGGTACGGGTCTGGTTCATCAAGCCACGCTCTATGGTCTGACGAATCCACCAGGTAGCATAAGTTGAAAAACGAAAGCCACGTTCTGGGTCAAACTTTTCAACAGCACGAATTAATCCTAAATTACCTTCTTCAATGAGATCCAGTAGAGGCAAACCTCTATTGAGATAACGGCGAGCAATTTTTACCACCAAACGAAGATTACATTCAATCATTCGTTTTCGCCCTTCTTCAATACCCTTTTGGGCCATTCTTGAATATTTGACTTCCTGTTCTGCCGTTAAAAGTGTTGCAACACCAATTTCATTTAAATAAAGACGGGTCGCATCCATATCACCGCTAGAAACACTCCTGCGAAGTTTTGCTTTAACAGCTGCAGTCTCAGTTTTTGCTTTCACCGTCGTTTTCTTCACACTTTTCCTGGCTGCAACAGTTTTAGTTTTGGAAACCGTTTTTTTAGGAGTTGTTTTTTTAGGAATTGTTTTTTTGGATGCTGCACGTTTGGCAGTCGTTTTAGATATAGTGACAGCATTTGTCTTTTCAAGCTCAGCAAGACAAGTATCTTGATAGTCATCTTGAGCATCATTAAAATCGTTGTGTTCTGATTTAAAGGCATCAACTACCGTATTTGAAGACACTACATTCATGCATTGTTCTTTAGATTCCATAGATTCCATTAAATTACCCCTTTAATTAATGGTTCGGGTACATGAAAAATCAGTTCCCCGGGAATAAAATTCACTAAGCTAGTTGTTTACAATTAAGTTGTATACAATTCAGTCTTAGCGCGGCAGGTAGCTCAAGGGATTTACCGGCTTGCCATTTTTTCGTATTTCAAAATGCAATTTATACCGATCAGTTCCTGAACGTCCCAAACGAGCAATATTTTGCCCTTTTTTTACAAGTTGCCCCTCATTTATCAGCAAACTATGGTTGTGAGCATAAGCACTTAAAAAAGTATCATTGTGTTTAATAATGATTAGTTTTCCATAACCGACAAGACCCTGACCGCTATAAACTACTTTTCCAGCCTCAGCAGATTTAATCAAGGTGCCTTTTGCAGCGCTTATATCAATGCCCTTTTTACCACTTCCGGGTGAATACCGTTGAATTATTTTTCCTTTCACCGGCCAGTTCCAACTGAGTCGTTTACTTCCAGTAAACGTTGCGGTTTTTTTATTATTTTTTACCGCTCTTTTACTTTTACTACTACTTTTTGTTTTATTCGAAGTCGTAGTAGAAATCACTTTTTTTGACGATTTTGATACAGTTCTCGTTTTAGAAGAACTTTTTTTATTATAATTTTTTTTAGTCGAGCCTTTCGACTTACTGTCTTTCTTACTATAGCGGCCTTTGTTATAGGAAACTTTAGTATTTTTCGCTGTTAAACGCAGTTTATCCCCGGCAAAAATCCGATACGGCGATTTTATTTTGTTTCTATAAGCAATACTTTTGTAATCCAGGCCGTATTTCCAGGCTATAGAATACAAAGTCTCCCCCTTTTTTACCTGATGGTAGGCCGGGGTTTTACCGGTGTATTTTTTTTTTACCTTATATGATGTCGAATTTCGATGCTCGACTGGTGCATAAGTTGTTGTACATCCCGATAAAAAGAATACAGATAAAAACAACAGCATAAAAAAACAGTTTCTGCTATCAGCTTTATTCTCAAGTTTACTTTCAGTTTGAAAGACACTTTTAAATTTGAGTTTTTTATAAGCTGATAACTTATTCATAACTCCCAAATTTACAAACTTGAGCGTTTTTTGTCCATTTTTTATTAACGTTAAAATCATAGTACGCTTATATTTTGTAAATAATATAAGCAATTACCCCTGAAAATACAATAAACCACCCTATAAAGTCAACATATTGTTTCAGTTTTAGTTCCATTTCTTTCCCTCCCCACTTCATTAAAGAGGCCACAAGGAAGAAACGTGCCCCTCGACCAACAGCAGAAGCAATAATAAATGGCACAAATAACATCCCGATTGCACCTGCAGTTATAGTGAAAACCTTATAAGGAATCGGTGAAAAACCAGCAATAAAAATAGCCCAGAAACCCCACTCAGCAAACCATTCTTTAGTGACAGAATAGCTCTGCTCCCAGCGACCACCATCACCTATAAGCGGTTGAATTATATCTAAAAAAAATAATCCTATACCATAACCCAAGGCGCCTCCTGCAACTGAAGCAAGCGTCGTTATTAAAGCAAATCGAAATGCCTTGTCAGTTTTTGCAAGTGACATAGGCGCCAACATAACATCAGGGGGAATTGGAAAAAATGATGACTCAGCAAAGCTTAACCCTGCCAGGTATCGTTCCGCATGAGGGTGACGGGACCAGGTCATAACTTTATCATACAATTTTGAAAATAATTTCATTTTAATTTAAAAAACCTTTTTATAAAAACACGGATCTACTGAGCTCGGCCATTGAGAAGTGGGACAAAACTTACTTTTTCTAGTATCTTTTTGTGAAACTTGTCACCTACTCTCTGAAAAACCAATAATTCCTGTTCTCCCTTTTTTCCCATAGGGATGATCAACTTTCCACCATCAACGAGCTGCTCCAGTAATGATATCGGCAACTTTTCTGGTGCTGCAGTAACTATGATTGCATCATAGAAGGCTTTTTCAGGCCATCCCCAACCACCATCACTATGACGGGTCAGGACATTATTTAACTTTAACTGGCGAAACTTGTCTTTGGCGCTATCCAGTAATGGTTTAATTCGTTCCACACTGAACACACTAAAAACCAGTTTAGACAAAATAGCCGTTTGATAACCTGAACCGGTACCCACTTCAAGCACTCTTTTGACATTACCACCTTCCAGAAGAAGTTCAGTCATACGTGCAACCATATAAGGTTGAGAAATGGTCTGACCATGACCAATGGGAAGAGAGATATTCTCATAAGCTCGACTTGATAACGCCTCATCCACAAACAAATGTCTGGGCATTGATGCCATAACACTTAAAACATCTTCATTTTTGATATTATTCGTTCTAAGAATATTAATTAACCGATCCCTGGTTCGTTGTGACGTCATCCCTACTCCTTTTATGGAGAGGCTCATAAATAAATTAACCTTTTTTTCACAGAGAACTTAATCCTTCATTTTTACAAGAGAGCATATAGAGTTTTTATCTTCTTATTATAAAGAGTCTTCAACTTATTATTACAAAGAGTCTTTAATTATATAAGAGCCTTTAGCCATCGACCAAGATGATCCTGTGCCTCATAGTTTGTTAAATCAATCTTTATCGGTGTCACTGATGCCTGATTATGATTCAGTGCATAGAAATCGGTTCCAGGTCCTGCATCTGCTTCATCACCTACAGGGCCTAACCAGTATACTTTTCGATGTCTGGGGTCAACAGCTTCTACAGCAGGCTCCGCCTTATGCCTTTTACCCAGACGGGTGACCTGAATTGATGATAATTTATCATATTCAATATCCGGGACATTAATATTCAATATCGTATCAGGTGCAAGAGGCTCTGTTTGTAACTTTTCGATTATTTTAACAATTAAACGTGCTGCAGTAGAAAAATGCTTCCCTTCAAAACTGCCTAAAGAGACAGCAATTGCCGGCAAGCCAAGAAAACGTCCTTCCGTTGCAGCAGCCACCGTGCCAGAATACAGAATGTCATCTCCCATATTCGGACCACGATTGATACCTGAAACAATAATATCCGGTGGATCATCTTTCAGCAGTGCTGTAATCGCAATATGCACGCAGTCTGTAGGTGTCCCATTAATTGCAATAAAGCCATTATCGGCTTTTTCTGGCAATAAAGGCCGATCCAAAGTGAGAGAATTACTGGCACCACTGCGATCAGTTTGAGGAGCGACAACGGAAACACGTGCTATTTGTGTCAAATGTTCAACAAGACAATTCAACCCCTCTGCCAAATAACCATCATCATTACTAACAAGAATGTGCATTCGATTTCTTTTTCTAAATGAATTACATAAAAACTGGCACCTGTATTGTTTGTTTTACTGGAGCCTCATGAGATAATACTTAAAATTTTACTATATTCATATATTTGCAGACATTTTTTTATCTATTTTACTCATTAAATGTATCACCATGACAAAAAAAATCACTAATGAAGACTTTTCCACTTTTCAAGAGGCCTTAAAAGGCGTCAAACCATTGAAAAATGACCGCATTGATCTTTATGCTCATCCGGAAAATACCCAACCATTCAAAGATAAAAGCCAATATGATGATGACACACGCCATGAACCCCTATCCGATGAGTGGGAATCGCCAGAAGTATCGGGTGAAGAATTTCTTTTTTTTGCTCGGCCGGGCTTACAATTCAAAGCCCAAAAGCAACTACGACAGGGAAAAATTATAATTGATGATCATCTGGATCTGCATGGACTGACAATTACTGAGGCAAGAGAAACACTATTAGAATTCATTCGTTTTGCCAAAACACAGCAAATACGCTGTATTCGACTGGTTCATGGCAAAGGTTACCGGGCATCAACTCAAAAGCCCGTATTAAAAAATAAGGTCAATAGCTGGTTAAGACAACATCCCGATATATTAGCTTTTTCTTCTGCTCAACCTAAAGATGGTGGCACTGGAGCACTCTATATTATTCTTAAAAGCGGGTGACCGTAGGGGCAGACCTATGTGTCTGCCCTGCTGTTGACCTATGTGTATGTCCTTCAGACCTAAATTCTGTACCATTCAGTTGACCTAAATAAAGAAGGGCAGGCACATAGGTCTGCCCCTACTGCCATAGATCGACTTCGCTCCCGTCTTCTCTCATTTTATCCGCACGACGCTGCACAAAACGTTGGAACTCAGGCTCTGACAGATAGGCTTTACTGATAATATAGTCAAACAATGCTTGTATATGAAAGCTTTTCAGATAAGCTTCCGAGCGAAAAACAGCCTCATGACCAGATTTCTTGTTATATGAGCCAGACTCATAAAATAATATTGATGGGGTATATTGAATTTTTAGTGCTTTAGCCAGTTCTTTCTGACTCATATTTTGACCATCAGGGCCAATAATACTTTCTTCTGAATTAATGTCCACTTGCGCAATTGAAAATTGCTGAAGTTGTTTATAAACAGGAAGACGTCTGAAAATATCACCATGCAGTTCATCACACTCAGCGCACTCTCCCTGCTCAAATAAAATCATCACTGGTTTTTTACTGGTATTGATCAGACTCGCCAGATCATTCCCTTTATAAATAAATTTTTCAGTGGGTTTCTTTGCGGGTGCAGCGGATGGCGTATTGATGTTAGAATGTTTTTTTTCTGATTTGGATGAGCTCTTTTTTGAGATGACCTTTTTTGAGATAACAGAGTCCAATGCAGCAGAAAATTTATCGGGAGCATAATAACCATTCATACGCAGCTGCAACTGACCTTTTTTATCAAGGATAATCAAAGTCGGGGTAAACATAATCTTCATTTGTCTGGCAAACTCTTTTTCAGAGAGTTCCTCTCCCGTTAATAAAGTAACCGTTTTATCACCCCACATGTTGATTTCAAGCAGATCAAAATTTTGTCTCATTTTTTCGATAATATCCTTGCGGGAAAAATTATCATCTAATAATTTTTTGCAATAAGGACAGCCATCCTGATGAAAATAGAGAATAAGCTGCCGATTATTTTCATTAGCATTCTCAAGTTCATCATTTAGCTCTAGAAATGAATCTTTGAACCACTCAGGTTTTTCATAAAAGCCTGGATTGACCATCCCTTCATTTAAATGCCCCTCACCGGCAGATAAAGCAACACTTGAAAGAAGCAGTAATAAACAAATAAATAGAAAACTTTTCATAAAGTAAACCTGATTACAGCAAAAAACATTAAAAGAACATGATGCGGAACTTTGACTCTCAGTTTACATATATAGGCAAAAAGCGGCCTGATTCAAGCGTCAAAAAACTAACCACATCAATAATTCAACAAAAAATAACCATAAGTCTTTGTTATTAATGATATTTTTAAAAATACCATTAAAGTTGGCA
>JAPVVU010000079.1 GCA_028571885.1 Gammaproteobacteria bacterium
AACAATTGAAGCCGGATTAATACTTCATCACCAGCTGCTCAATGAGCGGGCCCAACGGGTTTTGATCGTTGTACCGGAAAGTTTGCTGCATCAATGGCTGGTGGAAATGCTGCGTCGTTTTAACCTGATGTTCAGTATTTTTGATGAGCAGCGCTGTCAGGCAATGCATGCTGATAAATTTGATAATGAGACAGACTATAAGATTGATTCTTATGCTGAAAATGTATTCCTCAGTGAACAATTAGTACTTTGCAGTTTGGAATTTCTGGCTGAAAATGACAGCTATTATCAACAAGCGTTAGCCGGTGAATGGGATTTACTAATTGTTGATGAAGCCCATCATTTACAATGGACACCCGAACAATCCAGTCACGAATACCAGCTCATAGAACAGCTGGCGAAAAAAATTCGCGGTATACTATTACTCACTGCAACTCCCGAACAATTAGGTATTGAAAGTCATTTTGCCCGTTTACGTCTGCTTGATCCTGATCGATTTCCCGACTTAGAGTCTTTCATTTCAGAAGAACATGATTATCAACCCATTGCCCGGGCAATGGCAGCCTTAATCTCTGACAAAGCGCTTGAGCCATCTCTTGACCAGGAGATAAAAGATATTCTAAAAGCGTTTCTCGGTAAAGAGGACGACATTAGCAAAACAAGCAAACAAGAACTCATTGAACATATGCTGGACCGTCATGGAACCGGTCGAGTCCTGTTTCGAAATACCCGTACAACCGTTAAAGGTTTTCCCGGCCGGGAAGTCATTGCACACCCGCAATCATTACCCGATGAATATGCAAAAAGTCTGGCACAGTTTAGTCAGTATTATTTAGAGCAAGAGTTAGAGCAAGAGTTTGAACAAGAGATAAAGCAAGCGATAGAAACCAACAGAGATGAGACTTTTTCTAATCTGATCCTTTATCCAGAATTACTCTATCAAATTGAAGCAAATAATTTAAACCAGTTGCAAGACTGGACCCAGATTGATCCCAGAGTCACATGGCTGGCTGACTGGCTGATTGAACTCAAACAATTGAATCAAAACGGCAACGACTCTGTATCCAAAAACAAAACACTGGTTATCACAGCCAATGCATCCACAGCAATTGATCTTGCCAATACCCTGAAAACACAATTTGGAATTTATGCTGCAGTCTTTCATGAAGGTCTGAGCCTTATAGAAAGAGATCGTGCTGCTGCTTTCTTTGCTGATTCAGAAAATGGTACACCCGTCTTAATTTGTTCTGAAATTGGCAGTGAAGGACGAAACTTTCAGTTTGCACACCAGATGGTATTGTTTGATCTACCGCTTAATCCTGACTTGCTGGAACAGCGGATCGGTCGACTGGATCGCATCGGGCAAACTCAAACAATTCAGATCCACGTCCCTTACCTGGAAAATAGTGCCCAGGAAATACTCTTTCACTGGTACCATGAAGGCTTAAATGCCTTTAAACAAACCTGCCCTGCCGGGCATAATGTTTTTCAACAAGTACAAGCACAATTAAAAAATGAATTAATGGGCACGTCGTTACATAACAAATTACTTAATAAAACTGTTTCTCTAAATGAAACAGGCTTGATCCAGACAACACTCACTTTACACCAGACACTCAACAATGCGCTGCATGACGGCAGAGATCGCTTATTGGAGTATAACTCCTGTCGTCAGCCAGATGCCGATCAACTGAAATCTCTGGCAGAAAAAGACAATCAAAGCACCACATTGCATCACTATATGGAAGAACTCTTTAATACCCTTGGTATTGAACACACGGATCATAGTGAACACTGCTACATAATTGCCCCGGGTGAACACATGATACATCAGTTCCCCGGATTACCTGATGATGGTCTGACATTAACCTATGATCGTTCAGTAGCGCTTGCTAACGAAGACATACAGTTCTTTACCTGGGAACATCCCATGGTGCGAACGGCAATGGATATGATCTATAGCAGTGAAATGGGTAATACTGCAATAACAACACTGGATAGCGCCAGTTTACAAATCGGCCTGAAACCCGGCACTCTTTTACTGGAATGTTTATTTGTTCTGGAAACAACAGCTCATGAAATACTACAGGCTGATCGCTATTTACCACCCACAACGATGCGGATTCTTATTGATGAAAAAGGCCGGGATTTGACTAACGTGATAAGACATAGTGAAATAACCGTAACACAAAAAATAAAGAATCAAATTGCTCAGCAAATAATAAAAGCCAAAGATGACGCCTTACATCAGATGATTTCCCTGGCTGAAAAGCAATGTCAGTCACAGGCACCCGATATATTAAAAATAGCCAGGGAAGCGAGCCAACAAACATTGACCAATGAAATTAATCGTCTCAAGGCACTGGCTCAGGTGAATCCTAATATCCGAGAAGAAGAAGTTGAATTTTACGCACAACAACTGCAATCTCTCGATGCAATTTTTAATTCAGTTAAGCCCCGACTGGATGCTTTACGAGTTATCATTGTTACATAAGAGGTAACTATTCAGCGTGTATTTATTAATTACCCGTGTTAAGCCTATGGTTACTCATTTTTCTGACTTCGAGAACTCACTTCGTTCAGACAATCAAAGTCAGAAAAATAAGCAACCACAGGCTTTTTGTAAATAACACGCTGAATAGTTACCATAAGAGTGACATAAGAGCGGCATAAATCTTCATCTGAATATTTTACTTGTAAAAACAGGCTATTTCTTAGGATAATACAGAATAAGTCGAATATAGAATGAATTTCAGCTTTACCTAAATACGCTATAAATTTTAATCAGCAGGTTTATCTATGAGCACTATCCATATTGACAGCAGCCCTATTGACAGCAGCCACATTGACCACACAATTATAGACAATACCAATATTGTCGCTGAAAAAATACTTCTCCCCCCTAGCGAGTTGAAAAAACTGCTGCCTATCACAGAAAATGCCGAACAAACTGTATTACAGGGTCGTCAGGCAATTCGCAATATTCTCAAAGGCGACGATCATCGACTGATTGTTGTTACAGGCCCCTGCTCTATTCATGATATTCAATCAGCAAAAGAATATGCCAGAAAATTAAAAACACTCAGTGATGAACTCAGTGATACTTTACTGATTGTGATGCGGATTTATTTCGAAAAACCCAGAACCACTGTAGGCTGGAAAGGCATGATCAATGATCCGGACTTAAATGGCAGCTTTAATGTCCAGGCAGGTCTGCAGCAAGCACGTGAACTTTTACTCTGGATGGCAGAGTTGGGTCTTCCCGTGGGTACCGAAGCACTTGATCCGGTTACCCCCCAATATTTATCTGACTTGTTCTCCTGGAC
The DNA here is from genome assembly GCA_028571885.1 of Gammaproteobacteria bacterium. Lineage (GTDB taxonomy): Bacteria > Pseudomonadota > Gammaproteobacteria > GRL18 > GRL18 > GRL18. The sequence goes on from JAPVVU010000079.1 coordinate 3,327, forward strand.
CGCAGTGGGTGCCCGAACAACTGAATCACAAACTCATAGAGAAATGGCCAGTGGTCTTTCGACACCCGTTGGTTTTAAAAATGGTACGGACGGCAATCTGGGCGTTGCCATTAATGCCCTGCATTCCGTGTCAGCAGCACATCATTTTTTGGGTATTAATCAACAAGGTCAGGTAGTTCAGTTACAGACTCGTGGTAATTCTTGCGGACATATTATTTTACGCGGCGGAAAAAAAGCCAATTATGATTCTGCCAGCATTGCAATAGGGGAAAAAGCGTTAGATGACGCAGGCCTGGCTAAAAAGCTCATGGTGGATTGCAGTCATGGTAATTCAGACAAGCACCCGGAGTTACAGCCTCTCGTTGCCAATGATGTAGTTCGGCAGATCCTTGAAGGAAACACCTCTATTATTGGTATTATGCTGGAAAGTCATTTACACCAGGGTAATCAACCAATACCAGATGACTTGAGCCAGCTGGAATACGGTGTTTCAATTACAGATGCATGCATTGACTGGCAAACAACTGAAGCGTTACTGCGCAGCATGGCTGAACGATTAAAACCTGTACTTTCAAATCGAAGAGAAAATAAGTTTTAAGTTTTAAGCCAAATATAAAAAAAGCCCCCTTCTTTCTTATTTAAAAGAAAAAAGGGATAGGCTATTTAATATATAAAAGTTTGTATATCTTTCATACGAGAAATACCAGGGCTTTTTTCAGTCAAAAAAGAAGGCAGTTGTGATAACACTGCACGAGCCTGAACTAACGTTTCAAAACTTCCATAGGTCAAAATATAATAGTCTTTACCTTTGGAATTGATAGTGAACCAGGCAAGATCATCCTGCAATGAAAAACCATGCTGGTCAATAAACTGATACAGTTTCTGTTTTGAATCAACACTGATTAACTGGATTGCAAAATGCTTGTCTGACTGTTGTGCTAACCAGTGCGCATTATGTATGCTCTGCTTGCCAGTATTGCGACTATAGTCTCTCAACGGCCCAACGCTGGAGTTAAGAAACTGAACATTTTCGTCAATGTCTTTCAGCTCACCTTTTAATTGAACGATCTTATTAGTTTTATCATGACTGGCTTTTAACAGATTATCTGCTTTTTCCTGCTCAGTTTTTAATTGTGCCTGTAAGACTTCAATATCTTTAGTTAACTGGTTTCGATGTTGTGCTGCCTTTTGTTCAATCATCGCGATCTGCACACCTTGTTCTGACAGTTGTGCATTCATACGACGTTCAACAACCACATCATTATCCATACTGGACTGCCATAAACTTTGCTGATTAATAAAACTATAAATCAGACCCATAACAGTGAGTATCGCGACGATTGATAATGCCATAGTCATTGTCTGAAAATGTTGTCGCTCTAACTGAACACCTGACGCAATCTGGAGACCCAATTGATCCGTTTTATTCTCCAGCTGTTCATTTTGCCTGTCCAGTTGAGTCACAGCTCGCTGTAATTCGTGACTATGACTGCGCAGTGTGACGGTTGTTTTTTCTAAAGCGCTACTATGTTCATCCAGACGTTCTGTTGTCTGCTTTAATCCTTCTGCACGAAGAGTCAGTTCATTATCGACTGATTTAAGCTGCTCCAGACGTGTTTCATGGGAATCAAGACTGCTAGTATGCGTGGCAAGCTGTTCCTCATGCGTGGATAGTTTTTCATGATGTTTTTGTTCTGTTTTGGTTAACTCAGAATCAAGTTGATCGACTTTAGATTCAACATCAGTGGTTCTTTTCTCCAGATTTTTATGCTCACCAGTTAAAGCCTGATATTTTCCTTCAGTTTCCTCAGAAACAGAAGATATTTCTGTTTTAAGATTTTTTTCCAGCTCAATAACTGTTTCTTTTTGTTCACTTTCTGTTTCTTTTAATAATTCTTTAAGTGAATCATTATCATTTTCCAGGGCAGTATCTTTTTCATGTAATTTTAAAATCTTTGCATCATGAAAACTAAAATTACGACCAACCTGCTCTAGTTGAGAATCCAGACTTTTATTACGTAGTTCAATTTCCAGCGCCAGTTTTTTAAAATCACTTTCATGTTCAGAAAAGGACTCTGCAAGACTGCTCGTTTGAGAAGAAGTTTCAATAACCAGTGATTCTAATTCTTGCTCTAAGGTCATATAGTCAAGCGCTACTTGCAGCACTTGCTTATCAATGGATTCAATTTGTTTTGCAACCTGATTAAATTTTTCGCCAGAACTCTGTTCCAATGAATTAATTGAATCTGCCTGTTGCTGAGAATTTTCATTTAAGAGCAGTGTCAGTCGAGAAGTCTCTTTTGATAGAGTTTTTGACTTTTTTTCCAGGTCTTCGTATGAGAATTGCAGGTGATTTAATTTTGTTTGTGAACTTTTTACTTCAGAGTGAGTTTCCTGGTTTTTTTGCAGGAGAGTCTGATGAAGGCTTTGATGAGAAGAATCTAAATTTTCACTTAATTGATGCAGTTTTGTCTCCATTTCCTGGAGTCGAGTATTAAGATCTCTGGCACCGGAATCAGAGTTAAGCACCATAAGGTTATCTGGAGTCTGTTTGTCTAAAATAGTATTTTCTATACTCGTGGATTCAGATGATTTGCTATTGGGGTGATTTGTACTGCTTGTCGTCTTTGTGCTACTCATAACACGTTCTCCTTAATTCAGCTGACTATCAATTTTAATAAGCAACATTGGGTCACTTTTGACCAGTTAAAAACACTGATTTGTTTAGGTTAAAGCCCCCCGAATCAAAAAGTTCGAGCAATGAGTTTTAATTATTTTATTTGTCGTCATTAACTCATTGATAGTTGTATTTTTATTTGGAATACTTGTAGCATACGGCGTGCACTATATCATTTATAACTTAATAAGTATATTAGCGCCTACCAATAAACCATAAGTGTTAATATATTTTTACACATACTTAATCATATAGGATAATGACTAATACGAAATAAATTGTCTAATGTCCTAATCATAAGGATATTGACTTAAACGAAAATAACAAAAAATTAATGAAAAAAATTATTATTACCACAAGTTCCCTGATAATATTACTACTGAGCATTGTATTTTTTTTAAATCCGAAAGGTATTTATAAACTATCAGAAAAAACAGCTCAATATATCCCCTATCAGGAGACTCCCGCTGGCACAATATCCTTAAAAGCCAGAGATTGCGGTACTTGCCACACAGAAATTTATCAGGAGTGGCAAACATCACTCCATTCAAAAGCCTTTATCGATCCATTTTTTACTGCGTATCTCAAAAAAGATAAAGGCGATCCCACATGTTCTGTCTGCCATACACCATTAGAAAATCAATCACCGATAATCCTATCTTCTGAATCAGGTCTGTATAATGATTTGAAAACCACCCCCAACCCAAAATATGATCCTGAATTACAAAAAGAAGGGGTCACTTGTGCAGCCTGCCATGTTAAAGACGGCATAGTCATCGGTCCTTATCGCAAAAAAACATTAAATGCGCCCCATCCCGTTGGCTATGATGAAAAATTTCTGAAAAAAAGTCTCTGTCAGCAATGTCATGAAGTGCCAAGCAAAGAATTTTCTTTAATGAATGAAGGTGTTTGCAGTACAGGCATGGAGTCTAATACCGGCATATGGGCAGCGAGAGGCTATGTTTGTCAGGACTGTCATATGCCGGCCGTCAATCGACCGCTGATGACAGGATTTCCATCCAGAGCAGGAAGAAAACATTTGTGGCCAGGGGCTTATTCCACGACTCAGCTAAAAAAAGTTTTTACTTTTAAAGCTGAAAAAAATCAGGATAATTTAAAAATCACCATCACCAACAGCGGTGCTGGTCACAAAGCGCCAACAGGTGATACCGATCGTTTTATTGACCTGGAATTTTTCTGGATTGATAAAAATGGGCAAAGAACAGAGCTTGAATCGATTGAATTTAAAAGACAGATTATCTGGCAGCCTATCATGTTTGTGCTATCAGATAATCGTCTGGCACCTGGAGAAAGTACTCAAATTGAAGTAACACAACCCGATGAATCAGGCGCACTTTATGTCAATGGAACCTATCATGTAATGACTGATCGTTCATTCAAGAGATTAAAAGACAAATATGAATTAAAAAATGAATGGAAAATTCATCGGCCTTTCATTGCACAACAAAAGATCAATATTGATTAATGAATCAGATTTGGAGACCGTAGAAACTGCTCGAGCTGAACGTCTTCAAATAATTCACAGACTTCAGCAGAATAATTAACAAATTGAATTTCATTCAGACATGAAGAAAAACAGGACTTCATTGCTAATAAAGTATGCAAAAAAATGTAATCAACCTGCTTGATATGTTGAAAATCAACAATAATTGTCACAAAATCCGGCAATCCGGACAATTGTTCTTTGTAGGTCTGAAAAATATCAAAATCAAGCTGTTCTGGTACGGTAAGTACATGAATATCAATACAGTTCATGGCATAATTCCCCCAGGAATTTTTAAACTAATTTAACTCCTGCTTACAATAATAATTCAAAAAAGAGATAATTTCTTATCATTTTGCGTAAAAAAGATGACAATATGTGTAAAAAAACAGATAACTTTTTCCTGATCGCCAAATAAGTGTTCAACCAAAAGTAGGCCCCATGAGGGGAAATAGTGAGCATTATTCATTTAAGATCCGCATCAGAACCTGTCATTTAGGAACAGTTATTTAGACTCTATTCCAGGTTAGTCTATGGATAAAACTCACGCACTGTACTAAGCTATTCCAAACAGATATGGGTCGAAATAGCTAGAGGGCAGGAAAAACAACTACCTGAGTACAATTTCCAGACAGGCAATAAAAACTATAGCGCCAACTCAAACGCCCATAAGGAATAATATTTGCCTGGTTTTTAAACATTTTGTGCTATCTGCTCCATAGGTAAATCTTAATCGTCAATCAGGACTATTGCCATGAATAAATCAATGATGACAAAATGGCAAAGCCCCGGGAAAAAAATCCTGCACAATCCCTTATGTTTCATTAAACAGGTGCTCAGAAGCTTTCACGCTAATCAAGGCTTACTACTTTCAGGCGCAGTTGCATATTATACACTGCTGTCAATTATTCCTTTATTTTCCCTGATTTTAATAGCCCTTTCGTACATCGTTGAACCCGATCAATTGTTACAAATAACCAGTAATTACATTAATCTGGTTCTGCCTGGACAGGCATCAGTCTTTATTGAGCAAATAACACGTTTTACCACTCAAAAGCATATTGGTTGGCTCTTGTTACTTATCTTGCTATTTTTCAGCTCTATGACCTTTACCGTTCTGGAAAATACTATGTCGATTATTTTTTTCCATCGAGTCAATATTCACCGTAGACACTTTTTGATTTCAGCGATTATACCCTATTGCTATATTGTTGTTTTAGGGGTGGGTATGTTGCTGATCACAAGCATAAGTGGTGTATTGCAGGCCTGGGAAGGTGAAACAATATCCATTTTATTCTGGAGCTGGAATCTGGACGCCGTGACAAAAACAGTCATCTATATTCTAGGAGTGATTGGGCTTATCATGATGCTGGCTTCAATTTATATGGTCATGCCAGTTGGAAAATTGAGCTTTAAACATGCATTAATCGGCAGTATTAGTGCAACATTTTTATGGGAAATTGCACGTCACATTCTGGTTTGGTACTTCTCGACACTTTCCATGGTCAATATAGTCTATGGCTCATTAACCTCTGCAATCGTCATATTATTATTCCTTGAAGTCGGCGCAATCATTTTATTATTTGGTGCTCAGGTAATCGCAGAATATGAACGGAGCGGCTATGAAGAGTCTTGCCAGGGATGTGAAGATTTTATAACAAATAAAACAGATAATGTTCCCTGACTCTGGTTTATAATCTGGGGTTTATAATCTGGGGTTTATAATCTGGTTTATAAAATGTGCGCATGAGTATGAAGGAATCAGGCTCTACAGCAAAACTTTCCGCCTGATTTTTTAAAATTTCCACCACATATGGCAATCCTCTAAAAAAGGCCAGGAATTGAAAATATACTTTATGTGTACAAAAAACACCCAATTAATTCTCTTTTATATAGATAAAACTCACATATTGTACTAGTCTGTTTAAAATAGACGTGAGAATTGGCAAAACTATAATTGTATCTCAAACACCAGTAAGTGATTATATTTACTGATATTTGACTAATATTTAAAAGCATTGTGTTATCTGATCTGTTCGTAAATCATAACCGCCAATCAGGACTGATGTCATGAATAAACCTTTAACAAACCAATCTAATAATCAAGGTTACAACACCAATTTTCTTTCTGGAATTTGCTGCTTATGGGAATCTGACTATAATCAGGCAAGATATTTTTTCCTCAAAACTGCTACTGAAACTGATCCATTAGAAGATCATCATGATGTTTATTTGTCCTATTTAGGACTTGCAAACGTGTTAATAGATCATAAGAACGGTAACTTGAGTCATTGCCATCATTCATCTGACTTATCTCTTTCAATTGAACCAGAAATTCAGTTAAACCAGGCATGTGCTGAGTTTCTAAAAGGTAATCGCAGACATGGAATCCAGGCAATGGATAAACTCAATGGCTTAAAATTATCTTCAAAGAACTCTGAAGAAATCCATTCTTTTTTCGCTTTAGTGGGCCAAAGAAAGCAAGATGACAGCGGTTCACTAAAAAGAAATAACTTTATTCGTAAGTCTATAGGTAAAATTTTCAGGAAACAAAATAATAATACGATTGGGCACATTGAAGCATTTATCAGAGAAACTGCTAAAAATCGTTATCGATGCACTACTTTAATTATGTAAGACATTATTACCAGAGAATATTATGCTCAGGTAGAACATTCACCCCTGACAGATTTCGATGTGAAAATTCATTGCTGAAAATAATCCACAGAAGTTGTGGATAACTTTGTTGATAAGTTTGAATAACTGCACCAATATGACAATACTATTACATCCTTTATAGTTTGCTTACATTTTGTACAGGTCCTTACTATAAAATATAAATTATGTTATATTTTAATGAGTTACAATATTTTTTAAAATCAGCTATTGACTTTGAATGTTTAGCAATAGCGCCTGATATTAATTTTTTATTATGATTTTATAAAAGTGGATAACAATTATAAAACAGCAGGTTATTGACAACTAATAAGATGAATTTTATATATCCCATATAAGTATCATGGATATATTTTAGTTTCGTTGTAAAAAATGGAGTACGCTGAAAGAGTACTTGCAATAGTTTTCGGCTT
>JAPVVU010000080.1 GCA_028571885.1 Gammaproteobacteria bacterium
AATCCGCGTTTTTAATGATAACGATACAGACTTAGTCAATTTGTTTGTGCTGCAGACGGCCTTTACACTGTCATCAAAAATTTTAATTGATAAGCAAAAAGCACTATTTAAATCAATCAAGTCATCTTAGGTTAAATCAATCAAGTCATCTTAGGGCAAAATCCCGCTTTTAAGATGAGCCATTACCTTTTGCATAGCGGTCTGCTATCGGGATTTTCAACCGCACTGGCAATAGCATTAATGAGTTCTAATATCTCGTCAGGGGTGAGGGCTTCTGATAGCTTATAAATCAGGTTTGGATCAACATCAGCCAGCACGGTACTACCATCAGCCAGGTTAACGCTGATTCCAGCATTTTCAATTTCTCCTTCACTTTCACCTTCTTCTGCTGAAATCAGTTCCTGGTTCAAATCCATCATTTTATCGTAATAATTTTCCACTTTGTCCAGTACATCGAGCTCATAGTCATCACTAATACTAACGGTAAAGCCAGTTTCTTCAACAGATGCCTGGAATTCGGTATCATTTTTGTAAGGGATCTTTTCAGCGTCAAGAAAGCGCTGAAATTTCTTAACGGGCGTTTCGTGGAAAAAAATAAAATCAAGCATTTCAGGTTCCAGATTATGAATTTTTAATGAATTTTAGCTTAAAAACCGGCTAATAAATAGATTAAATATAAATTTTCTATCGGCGGGGAAGTCTAATGTCTGACTGCACTGAGTATGATAACTTTTCTTTATAGATATGATACTATTGTTGCTTTAGCTACGGTTTATAAGAGCGTTAATACAGAATAAATGGAACTTCTGATACTGTCCGACCAATTTATTATTCAATACTCTCCAGCCTGGATGATTATATTGCTTTTGTTGGGACTGTTACTGTTCTTTGTGAGCAAAAATTGGCGTGCACGACTTAGAAAATTGCATAAACATAGTTTTATGCCGGGTGTGTTATTTACCGTCAGTTTTATCTTTCTGATTGGAGGGATTAATTTGTATGTTTATAAAATTGTACTGAATAAAGATGGCATTATTTTATTTAATATTAAGCAGTTTAATGAGCAGATAAAATGGACTGATATGAAACGAGTTGAATATCAGGACAGACAAAAAATAGTCCTTTTCGTCAATGAAAATGCACAACAGGATGAATCAATACAAATTGATTTAGCGGAATTAGATAAAGATAGTATGTATAAAGTTAAGGTTTTAATTGACCTTAAATTAAAACAAAGTAAAAGAATTAATTAGTACTCATCCGTTAATAAGACGAATTTATTCGTACAGAAGTTGCAAGATACGGGAGGCTCATTAATATAATATTGGATGGATTAATCATGTTTTATCTTTTTGCCTTATTTTTGTTACTTTTAGCAATGGCCAGCGGTATTTCTTTACTGCTGATCAGTTTTGGGCTGGTTATCAATGGTTCCAGTGTGCCTTTTTGGCTAATTTATATTATCGGCTTTCTTGCCTGTATTGGCCTGATCGGAAAAATTTCGACGCCTGATATTCAGCGGCGGATCATTCAATTTGCTTCTGGTTTCCAGATTTTATTAGCTATTATTTCAGCAGTTTCTATTTTTCTGGATAAACTGATGATAGTGAATAGTGCAGAGCCGATGATTTTGTGGGTTTTATTCCTGTTTGGAACCACCGTTGGTATATGGGGCTTATCTCGAGTTTCAAGCGGTATAGATCAAGTAACTTAGTTTAAGAGCTTTAGATCAGAATTAAGAAGACTCGTTTAAATAAGAAATTGTCAGGAACGCTGCATATGCCTTTGATTGATGAAATTGTTAATAATAAAGAAGAACTTAAAAAATGGCGTCATCAACTGCATGCCATACCGGAAATTGCTTTTGATGAAGAGAAAACAGCGCAGTTTGTGGAACAAAAGCTGGCTTCTTTTGGCGTAAAGGTACACCCCAGAATGGCAGGTACCGGCGTTATCGGTTCAATAAGCGCTGGACCGGCAGGTAGCAGCAGCGAAAAATCCATTGCCTTACGAGCAGATTTAGATGCATTGCCTATTGTAGAAAAAACCGATGTCAGCTATTGCTCAACCCATGCAGGTATGATGCATGCCTGTGGTCATGATGGTCACACGACCATGTTACTTGGGGCTGCTCAGTACTTATCCCAACATCAAAATTTTAATGGTACAGTTTATTTCGTCTTCCAGCCGGCAGAAGAAAATGAAGGGGGAGGGCGAGTGTTAGTTGAGCAGGGTTTTTTTAAAAAATTTCCTGTTGATGCCATTTATGGCATGCATAACTGGCCAGGACTGGAGGCAGGCAAATTTGCTATTCGCAGCGGTCCTGTAATGGCTGCATATGATGTTTTTGACATTATTATTAATGGTAAAGGTGGTCATGCGGCGGCACCGCATAATACGATTGATCCCATCGTGATTGCAGGTCAGGTGATCACCGCTGTACAAAATATTAGCGCCCGCCAGTGTAATCCTCAGGATGCCGTGGTTGTTTCCATTACTCGGATGCATGCCGGTGACAGTTATAATGTAATTCCTGAAACTGCGCAGTTATCAGGTACTGTCAGAACCTTTAGCCATCACGTTCAGGGAAAAATTATTACTCAGTTAGAACAAATAGTTAAGTCCATTTGTGAGGCCTATGGTGCAACAGCAGAAATTGATTATCAAAAACGTTACCCGTCAACTATCAATAGTGAAACTGAAACTGAAAATGCGCTGCTGGCAGCTATGGAGGTAGTTGGCAATGACAATATTATCCGTGATAACCCGCCGAGCATGGGCTCAGAGGATTTTTCTTTCTTACTGAATGAATCAAAAGGCTGCTATGTTTCAATTGGTAATGGTGAGAGCGCGTCGTTGCATAACCCCCATTATAATTTTAATGATGATATTCTGACCATCGGTGTTAGCTATTGGGTTAAAATGGTTCAGATGCAGTTAATCTGAAGTAATGCATGTGCTTCACTAAATAAGTGTTCCACCAAAAGTAGGCCCCATGAGGGGAAACAGTAAGTATTATTTATTTAATGACAGACTCTGATGCTCAGTGTATACCATTTATTTAGGAACAATTTAGCGACAAAGGGTGATTTGTCTACTAGTTTTCATTGATTCTGGTTGTAATGGTTTAGGATTTCAGCGTTGCATAAACAATATTATCTAATAATTTGTCTGCTTAAGTTTCGTATAAATAAAATTCACATAAAGAGAACTCAAATAAAAAATACCTTCACATTTTTTTTTCATCCATACGCGCGATTTTTTCATTTAATCAGTCTGCTGCTATGTTGCCTGCTGTTCAGTTCGCCTGTCAGAGCGGACCAGGCCTCTCGTATATCGATTAATAATTCCGGTAGTCATGTTGGAGAGCACCTTGTTGTTTTAGAAGAAAGACTTGCTCTAAAAGAAAATGAGCAGGTGCTGACATTGAAACAGGCTCAACAGGCTTATCAGCAGGGAAAATTTTCTCACTCGGAAAAAGCTGTTTTGAGTTTTGGCATTGGTGTCTCACCCAGGTGGCTTGTTGCTGAAATAAAAAATCCTGATGCACATAATATCACCCGCCGATTTATTATTGAAAACTCATGGCTTGATAAAATTGATATTTATATTTTGCGTAATGAACAACTTCTCGAACAAATACACCTTGGTGATTCATACCCTTTTTCTTCTCGTATTATCGAGCATCGATTTTTTGCTTTTGACCATGATTATGCGCCGGGAGTCAGCCAGATTTTTATCCGTGTTGAGACTCCGGATCCTATGATGCTCCCTATCTTTTTCGGCAGCCAGGAAGAGTCAGCCAGGAGAGATATGTTTAATGGTTACAGCTACGGGATGCTGTATGGCATTATTACTGCTCTGCTGCTTTATAATTTTATTCTTTATATACAACTTCGATTAATACGTTATTTGTTTTATGTTATCTATCTGGCAATGTTTATTCTTATGAATCAATCTTATACAGGGCATGCATACCCTTTGTTCTGGGCTGAAAATACATTGTGGCAGCAATGGATGAATCCCCTTCTCATTACGCTTTATGCCTTAAGCGGGATTATTTTTACTTTTCTCTTTTTAAAAACCAGGAAACTATTTCCACGTATTTTTTATACTACCCTGGCCGCCAGTCTGGCACTTTTAATTGTGCAGCTTATATTTTTTATTATGAGTTGGCAGGCAGCAGCGGTGATTTTAGCGATCAGCTTTGTTGTATTCTTTTCATTATTCAGTCTATTCATCACTATTATCAGTTTAAAATATGCACTTCAGGAAGTGTGGTTTTTTCTTATAGCGACGATTGCGACTCTAATCGGAGCGTTTATTACTGCTTTGACTGTTTTTGGAATTCTTCCTTACTATGAATTTACCTATAGGGCGGTGGAAATTGGTTTGTCTATAGACGTTATTTTATTGTCCATTGCACTGGCTGAGCAATTCAGGATTCTGCAGAATGAAAAACAAGTGGCTGAACAGCTGTCACGGCTTGATCCATTGACGGGACTTTTTAATAGAAGGGCTTTTCATGAGCAGGCAAAACACGTTCTTTACAATACACAACGTTATCAGAAAAATCTTTCAGGTATTCTTCTTGATATTGATGATTTTAAAACGATTAACGATAAGTATGGCCATAATACAGGTGATGAGGTAATAAAAAAGACGGCTGAAATGATACAAACAATCGTTCGTAAAGGTGATGTTTCTGTACGTTGGGGCGGTGAGGAATTTGTAATTTTACTCCCTGAAAATGGACAGGCAGAAGCAAAATTACTGGCAGAACGTCTACGTGAGAATGTTGAGAAACTAACTTTACCAACAGCAAAAGGTCCACTCAGATTTACAGTAAGTCAGGGGGTGGCAGAAATGTCAGTTGATATGACCTCAATTGATGACTTGATTAAACTGGCCGATAATCGAATGTATCAGGCAAAAAAAAATGGTCGCAATCAAGTGTGTTAGGCTCTAAAAACTGAAGTTTATATGAATATCGGATGTTAATTTTCCTTAGCTTTCTAGTTTTAAGAGAAACAGCACTAGAAAAAAAACACGAATTTATATATAATACAGCTCCTTTTTTAAGCAAACTTGTTTAAATCTAATTTTGTTTAGCTCCATGCTCTAATCTTTATTTGTCGGTGACTATTTAGCTTAATACAAGGAAACAACCATTTGCAGCCCTATGGTCACTTGTTTTTCTGACTTTAAAAACTCGCTGCGCTCAAACAGTTTAAAGTCAGCAAAACAAGCAACCATAGGACTTTTGTATTATCTGACTGAATAGTTACATTTTTCGTAACTATATATTCATTTAGTTTTGGATTCAAAAACAGTGTTTAAATGAGGCACTGTTTAGTTACTCTTTGTTTTTATTTTCCCTGGATTTTTTATGATTGACCTTTGCCCTAAAGACCAACCCTGTAATTTTAAAACTGAAATTCTTTCCGGCCTGACGGTTGCTCTGGCACTGGTACCTGAAGCCATTGCATTTGCCTTTGTTGCACAGGTCGATCCATTAGTTGGATTGTATGCTGCATTTATCGTTGGTTTGATTACTGCGACTTTTGGTGGTCGTCCAGGGATGATTTCCGGGGCTACAGGTGCTTTGGCCGTGATTATGACTGGCCTTGTGGTTATTCATGGTGTTGAATATCTCTTTGCAGCCGTTGTGTTGATGGGTATTATCCAAATCCTGTTTGGCATATTGCGTTTAGGTAAATTTATTCGCCTCGTGCCGCATCCTGTGATGCTGGGTTTTGTGAATGGTTTGGCGATTGTTATTTTTCTGGCTCAAGTCGGTCAGTTTAAGATCCCTGATCCACAAGGTAGTGATGCTTTAGTCTGGATGGAAGGCAGTCTTTTATGGACGATGATAGGACTGATTGCACTGACAATGATCATTATCCACTTTTTACCTAAATTTACCAAAGCCATTCCAGCACCTTTGGCCGGTATACTTGTTGTTTCTACTCTGGTCATCGCTTTTGGAATGCCTGCTCGTACTGTGGGTGATATTGCTTCAATTGCAGGTGGATTCCCGGAATTTCATATTCCTATGATACCCTTTTCTTCAATGCAGGAGATCATTGATACACTGATTATCATTTTTCCATATTCTATAGCCTTTGCTGCGATTGGTTTAACGGAGTCATTACTGACTCTGACTGTGATTGATGAAATGACCGGTACCCGGGGACGCGGTAATAAAGAGTGTGTGGGTCAGGGTGTTGCTAATATTACCAGTGGTTTTTTTGGCAGCATGGGTGGTTGTGCCATGATTGGTCAATCCATGATTAATGTCAATTCTGGCGGTCGTGGGCGTATGTCCGGTATTGCAGCGGCATTATTTTTGCTCAGTTTTATTATGTTTGCCTCAGAATTGATTTCAAAAATTCCTTTGGCTGCATTAGTTGGCGTGATGTTTATGGTTGTTATTGGTACCTTTGAATGGTCAAGCTTTCGAATATTGGGAAAAATTCCCAAATCAGATGCCTTTATTTTGATTTCTGTTTCCGCCATTACTGTAATTACTGATAATCTGGCTATTGCGGTTATCATTGGTGTTATTATTGCGGCGCTGGTTTTCGCCTGGAACCATGCTAAACATATTACCGTTGTGATCACTCGTGATAATGAAGATTCAAAAGTTTACGAATTGCACGGGCCTTTGTTTTTTGGTTCAGTGCATAATTTTCAGGAATTATTTGATCCCCAGAATGACCCGGATGATGTGGTTGTGGAATTCAAATATTCACGTGTTTCTGATCATTCAGCGATTGAAGCCATCGATACTCTGGCTGAACGCTATCTGAGCGCGGATAAACGCCTGCATCTGAGGCATATGAGTCCTGAATGTATAAATCTATTATCTAAAGCGGGTGAGTTGTGTGAAGTTAACGTGATTGAAGATCCGAAGTATCGCGTAGCAGATGATAAATTAGGCTGAGCTGTTTAGTTTTTAACGTTAGTTTTCAAGTGATGAAAGCGAACGGACTCACGCATCAGACTTTTACATCGATATTCTGACCGACATTGCCTGATGGCCTGGCTATTGACTCAATCAACTGCAAAGCAGACTGTTCCTGAATATCCATGGCTTTTTTCAGCACGGCAATACCAGCAACATCATTTTGGCCAACACTGGAAGCAATAGCAGCTGTTTGAACACCTGAAATATCCATGCCACTCATTTTTACCCGCTCCCATAAATTAGCTATTAATTTTTCTGTTAAGTTTTTAGCGTCCACATCACCCCAAACTTTAGTGGCTCTTTAATATTTTTTGTGCTTTATTACAAAAAATCTTTCTAGATAACTGTTCCTAAACAATGAGCATTAGAACCTGGTGTTTATTATTGGGCGATTTGACGCAGTCCGAGCACAATAATAAATGCCAGGTTCTGATGCGGATCATTAAATAATGAATGCTCACTATTTCCCCTCATGGGGCCTACTTTTGGCGGAACCTTATTTAGAGTGACTTATCCTATGTTAGTGGCTCTTTAATAATTTTTGTGTTTTATTACACCTGTCATAAAAAAGAGGGAAAAAAATGAAACATCGTTGCGAATGGTGTGGTGGTGATGAGCTGTATCAGCAATATCATGATACAGAGTGGGGTGTAGCAAATTATAATGATCAGCATTTGTTTGAAATGCTGACCCTTGAAGGGGCGCAGGCGGGGTTAAGCTGGATCACTGTATTGAAAAAAAGAGCCCACTATCAGCAGGTTTTTGATCACTTTGATGCACATAAAATAGCTCAATATAATGAACAGAAAATTGCAGCTCTGTTACGGGATCCCGGTATTATCCGCAATCGTTTGAAGGTCAATTCAGTGGTAAGCAATGCGCGCCTGTTTCTTGAAATTCAAGCTCAAAATGGTTCTTTTTCAGATTATGTATGGCAGTTTACTGGCGGTCAGCCAAAAACAAACCACTGGAAAACTCTGTCTGATATTCCCACAAGTACACAAGAATCGGATCAGATGAGTAAAGCATTAAAGAAAAAAGGCTTTAAATTTATTGGCAGTACGATTTGTTATGCTTATATGCAGGCGGTTGGTATGGTGAATGATCACACAGTTGATTGCTTTCGATACCAGGAATTGATTCAATCTAAATAAATTGTAACTACTCAGCATATTATTTATAAAGAGCCAGTGGTTGCTTATTTTTTTGACTTTGATTGTCTGAGCGCAGCGAGTTCTTAAAGTCAGAAAAATAAGTGACCATGGGCTCAACAGTGGTCATTAAGGAATATACGCTGAGTAGTTACCAATAAATTAGACTTTATTCAGGTTGAATATAAGCGGGTAATTTTAAACAAACAAGCGCCCGCATGGCTGCTTCCAAAACAGTAGCACCCTGCACATTAATATCGGGTTCGATTGAGGCTGTCCATTCACTCATTTCTTCCCATCCCCAATTTAAATCAATTTTATGTTGTTCAAGCAAAGGCCCACCCTGTGACCAGAATCGACTGGGTGCCCATTCTCTGGGCGGTATTCCTTCACGGGGAAAATAGCTGAGTTTATTGTGATTGTCAGGATAAAAAACATCAATGCCTATTGCTTCTGCAACCAGAATATCCAGTTTGACTGATGTGAGGTTGTTGATGTTTTCCATTAGAATATTGCTCAAAAATACTATTTGCTTTTTATTATGAGATGATTTATTAATAATCATTTAATACTTATTAATAAATGCAATTTTCAGGCCAGAAATTATGATGATATTTATGGTTTACGGTACCAGATCTGGCCGTAAACCATAAACTGATTGCTACTTATTCTCGCGGTTATTAACTAATTGCTCAACCACGCCTGGATCAGCAAGGGTACTGGTATCACCCATACTATCCAGTTCATTACTGGCAATTTTGCGTAAAATGCGGCGCATAATTTTGCCTGAGCGGGTTTTAGGCAAACCTGGCGCCCATTGAATGAAATCAAGTGTTGCAATGGGACCAATTTCTTTACGCACTTGTTTGACTAGCTCAATTTTAAGCGCATCAGTGGCTTCTACACCCTTAACCAAAGTGATATAGGCATAGATACCCTGGCCTTTAATATCATGTGGGTAACCAACAATAGCCGCTTCTGCAACATCATGATGAAGTACCAGAGCACTTTCGATTTCTGCAGTGCCCAGACGGTGACCTGAAACATTAAGCACGTCATCAACGCGGCCAGTGATCCAGTAGTAACCATCTGCATCACGACGACAACCATCACTGGTGAAGTAATGACCCGGATAGGTTTTAAAATAAGTTTCAATGAAACGTTTGTGGTCGCCATAAATGGTCCGCATCTGACCCGGCCAGCTGGCACTAATGACGAGTGAACCAGAAGCTTCACCTGACATGATGTTACCATCCTGGTCCATCAAATTAGGTTTAACACCAAAGAAGGGGCGTGATGCTGAACCCGGTTTTAATGGTGTTGCACCAGGCAGTGGTGTGATCATAAAACCACCTGTTTCAGTTTGCCACCAGGTATCAACGATAGGGCAGTTGGTTTCACCAACAACATTGTAATACCATTCCCAGGCTTCAGGATTTATGGGTTCACCAACAGAGCCTAATAAATGCAGACTGCTGCGGTCGGTTTTCTTAACCGGCTCATCACCTTGAGCCATTAGAGCTCTAATGGCTGTTGGTGCGGTATAGAAGGTGTTGACCTTATGTTTGTCAACGACCTGCCAGAAGCGTGAAGCATCGGGATAATTTGGAATACCTTCAAACATCAAAGTGGTGGCACCATTGGCCAGTGGTCCGTAAAGGATATAACTATGGCCTGTAATCCAGCCCACATCAGCAGTACACCAATAAATATCCCCATCTTTATAGTCAAATGTGTACTTATGTGTCACGGCGGCGTAAAGCAGATAACCGGCAGTGGTGTGTAAAACACCTTTGGGCTTGCCTGTTGACCCCGAGGTATAGAGAATAAATAAAGGATCTTCAGCATCCATGTCTTCCGGTTCACAATTTGCGTCAACGGTGGCTGCAATTTCGTGATACCAGACATCATGCTTGTCATTCCAGGCAACATCACCTTTGGTGTGCTGGATGACTAATACGGTGTGGACATTAGGGCATTGTGCTACTGCCTGATCGACATTTTTCTTAAGAGAAACAGATTTGCCGCCGCGACGCCCTTCATCTGCAGTAATAACGATTTGACAATCCGAGTCCAGAATTCGATCTTTTACTGCTTCCGGTGAAAAACCACCAAAGACGACAGAATGAATAGCGCCAATACGAGCACAAGCCAACATGGAATAAGCGGCTTCTGGAATCATCGGCATATAGATGCAAACTCTGTCGCCTTTTTTCACTCCACGTGCTTTTAAGACATTAGCAAAGCGATTGACTTCATCAGAAAGCTGTTGATAGCTGATGTGTTTAGAAACGTTAGGATCGTCACTTTCCCAGATGATTGCCGTTTGATCAGCGCGTTTAGCTAAATGGCGATCAATACAGTTGTAGGTGACATTGAGTTTGGCACCCGT
>JAPVVU010000081.1 GCA_028571885.1 Gammaproteobacteria bacterium
AACTTATGACAAGAACACTCAAACGTGGACTTGTAAGAAAGTTGAGCACGTTGATGTTGTCGACAAGTCTGTGTTGATGAAGTAAGACGCAAGTCTTATTAGTCAGTACGACTCAAGCCCGGTCACCGAAAGGTGGCCGGGCTTTTTTTTGCCTGGATTTAGCGTTCAGTGCTCAGCGTTCAGATAAAGCAAAAGCAAAAAACAAAAATAAAAGATAAAATAGTTGTGAATGATGTTCTTTTCTTTATGCTTTTACTTAACGCTTAACGCTTAACGCTTAACGCTTAACGCTTAACGCTTAACACTTAACGCTAAATCCTTAACGCTAAATTGGAAGATATTTGAGTGAGAGAAGTATCTGGAAGTGAAATTTTACAATGAATTGATGAAATTGAACTGGTGTCCCCCGACCAGCCCTTAAATATCAGGCTTATTTGCTGTCATACATCAAATAAGTTGTTAATTGCATCTAATCCCTCATCAACGATACTTTCGAGCTCTTCAGGACTTTCTTCTTCAGCACAGGCTAACATTGTGTAGGCAGATAAAGATTTTAATGCACAGGCTATTTTTGCAACATCTTCAATATTCAGCTCTGCACCATCTTTTAATTGCCAATTTTCTTCACTCATAACAGCTCCTTTACAATATATTCTTTAGAATTGTAGAATCTCTTATAAAATAAGCTGTTTTATTTAATATTGCAATAAATTCCAGGGGTTTCTGCCTAACATCTGAAAGATCAACAGCGCCTGGCAATAAAAGTTTTTTAATAATATGAACAAAAAGTAACCACTGGTCTTGATGCAGTTCTAATTTTCATTTATCATTAAACATTATATATTAATATTTTAAAGTGAGTTTGTAGATGCCCGAAAGTCCACCTGAAAGCTTAATGCCTCCAATTGAGGGCAGCTGTAGCGGTAGAGAAGTGTTTGCTTTACGCGCGCTAGGTGATAGTATGGTTCCTGAGTTTGAACACGGTACAGTGATTATTATTGATCCTGAGGCGGTAGTTAAAGATGGAGCTTATGTGATTGCCAAGGTTGAAGGTGAATTCATTTTCAGACAATTAAGAATTCACAATGACAAGTATTTTTTACAGCCTCTTAATGATCTTTATGAAACGATAGAAATTAGTGGTCTTGATGACCTGGAAGGGGTGATTGTACAGTCTGGCAGCCGACGTAAAAACATGAAAAAGTATAGCTGATTCATTCGAATTTTTCTGTATTAAAACAAGTCCGTTTCAATCATTGTATTTTGAATAACTATATTTCAATAAAAAAGGTTCAAGAATTTATTCTTGAGTCAGTCCTCACAAATAAGAACAAATAATTTTCGTTTCAAGAAATAAATTATTTGTTATTTTTCTTGATTATTTCACCGTTACCTTCTATTTTATATAAATATCTGAATGTAGTTTTTATCCTCAAATTGCAATTAGATAGGCTGGTTTATTTCAATACTCGTGATTGCGTAAATACCCGTGGATTATATTTACCTTAATTATAAGGTTTTAATTTATGTGTTATTTAATCACCGATTATTAGTACCTTACTCTAAAAAAGATCCCTTTGATTTCATTTATAAAGTAATTTTTTTGGCTGGGCGCTATTTTTACAAGGTGTGTTCAATGACGACAGAAGTTCGTGCTGCTGTTGACGGCAAAAATGACTTTGATAAAATTTCTTGCGACTCTTGTGAAGATCCTCATAAAAACAAGAGTTCTTCTTATTGGTTAAGTCATCTTCTCTTACGTATACTCTTTATCTCTCTCTTTTTATGCCTGGGTGTTGTCGGGCTTATTTCATATTTTTGGCGTTTACCTGCAGGCTTTGAGCAGGGGGATCTAAGTCTATTTCTTTTATGCTTTTTTATAGTCCAGATGGTCTGGCATTATTTTACTCTTTTTGAGTGGCAGGATGAGGGCGTAGTACGTAATCAACAGTCTATATGGATGTTATTTTGTCCAAATCACTTGTTAATCACCAGCTTAACTATCTTTCTGGCAGTGATTATTTTTTATTGGAATTATCTGTTTATGCCAGAAAAAATTGAGTTTATTTTTGCTCTTTTTTTGATTATTTTTTTGTCTCAGTTGTTTGTTCGCATATGGGATGTTCTGGCTAAAAAAGATACCAGTATTATTGCAGGTGTTATTGCCCTGGCACTTGTTGTGCTCATTATGGGTGAAGAAATTCGTTATGGAATTGGCTTCCGATATATGACTGCACAGGTTGAAAAAGTGGCGCAACTAGAAAATAAGCCAGGCAAGCCTCAAGGTTGGGACATCCCCATTCCAGACAGTCCACGTTGGAAACGTGATGGCATGATATATTATCCGCAATTATTTGATGTTTTAAAGAATGAAGGATTTCAAATAGATAAAGACACCCACCTGGTTTTAACTCCGCAGGCAAAAAAGCTATTTGATATGGGAATAATCCCTTTTAATCATTATCAGGGTAAGGCTTTTTCTGGTTTGCAAATTATGGATCGCCATAAAAAAATGGTTTATCTGTATAAACATCCTAATCAATTTGAAAATTTTAACCACATATCACCTTTTATTTTAAAAGCCTTATTGGTTTGGGAAAATGATAAATTGCGGCATAGGGTGTTTGACAAAAAAAAAGATAGTGCTGAACTGAACTATTTAATTGAAGGGCCTCGGATTGCTAAGAGTGCTTATGAATACCTGCAGTATAAAATTACTGGAGGAGGTTCCTATTCTGGTGGTAGTACCTTAATGACGACGCTAGAGAAAATCACCAATACGCCGGGGGGTAGAACGCATAGTGTTAATGATAAAATCAATCAAATGATTGGTGCGGGCCTGCATTTGTATGGTGGTGATTCTGACCTTGATTCAAGTTCCGGCTATGGCTCAGGTAAAGCTGAAGGAAAAGAAAATGGCAGTGGCTTGGAAAAAGCCCTGGTTGATTTTCTAAATACAGTGCCAATGGCGGGCGGTCCCAAATCTCATGCTGGTGAACTATTTGGCTTTGGTGCCAGTTACTATGCCTGGTTTGGTTATACGATTGATGAGTTGAATGAACAGTTAAAAAGTAAAGACAGTCAGGTTCGTTCTCAAGCCTATAAAAATATCTGCAGTTTAATTGTATCCATTCGCCGTCCCAGTGATTTAATGCGGGCACCAGACAGAGTGGAAAAACAGGCCAACTTACTGTTGTCTCGACTTAAAAAAAAGAAGTTGCTCAATTCAGCCTTATATGTAAAATCCAGAGCGATGAAACCAGGTTGGAATCCTCAACGAAATCATCACTATCAACGGGATTATGCTTTGCATCGTGAAGCATCAAGTGCGCGCAATCAGTACACACAATTAATACGTCAAGCCGTTGCTGAAAAACTGGGTAGGGCAGAGTCAGCAAAAATTAATTTACAAACGGTTGATGCAATGTCTGTTGCTATTGAAATGACGACGGATGCTCAGCTGGAAAAGGATATTCGTGGTGTTTTAGATGATATGTATACTGAAACTGCACAAAAAACACCCTTTGTGCAGGGACGTCAGAAAGGTTTATTGTATAGCCTTAATCTGGAAGAATTGAAAAATATTCAATATGGCGCCATTGTTTTGGAAATTGATGAAAATCGTCATTGGAAGCTCCTGGCCAATACGGATACACAGTCAAATGTAGTGTATAACCCAGCAAAACAAGGACGCTTTCAATGGGGTTCAACCGCTAAACTGAGGGTGTTAGTTAATTACCTGACGATCATTCATGATGAAGCACTTTTATTGCAGTCGGCCTATAAAGAATCAAAAGAGACATCAACAAAACAAGCAGATAAACATTCATACCGGAAAAAACTCAAAGAATATGGGAATTCATCGATTACAATTAAGCGATTACTGGCCTCCTATATTAAGAAATATCCTGATGCAACAATGAAACAGATTTTGGCCTGGGCCATGTCAAGACGGATTTCAGCAAATCCAGAAACGAAATTTTTAACTGGAGAAAGTTGGCATCAATTTCATAATTATCAAAAAAGTGATGATCGAAAAAATCCTAATATCTGGCAGATGACAACTGAATCGATCAATTTATCTTTTGTACGTTTGATGCGTGACGTGGTGGATTATTATATTGAGCAGTCGGGTTATGATAAAATTGCTGTTTTGACAGATAAAAATAATCAGATTAGAAAGACAATTATTGATGCTGCCGTTAAAAAAGAAGAAATGATTTATCAAAATGGTTTGAACTTTTTTGTTGAGCGTATTCAGGATTCTTTTTCTGATGCTCTTCTTGTGGATGAGACGCTTGCAGAAAATGAAACTGTAACAGATAAGGCGATTATTCTCAGAGCCAGAGAAATTGTAAAAAAAATTAATTTGCCTATTGATAAAAGCCTTGAAAAAAACACTTATAATAGTGCTTATAAAAAGGAAGAGAAAAAATATCGCAGATTGTCGTCATGGTTCAAACGAATCACCTATTATGAAAAAAAATGGTTGTTAGCCCGCGTTCGTCAACAGAAAAATAGTAACTCTGAGTTGATTAGCTTAGAGGAAGCAAGAGTAATACAACAAACATCACAATGGTTAAGAACGAACAAATTCTGGGTAAAAAATACCTTATATACTCATATGGAACGTGAGGCTTTTGCAAAAGGGGTGACACCCGCATGGAAAAAACTAGGATACCCTTTTACTGTGTCTCCTTCTTATGCAGTTGTTTTAGGCAGTTCGGGTGATACACCAATGTCGTTGCTTGAATTGGCCGGAATACTACTAAATGATGGTGTGCATGAAAAAAATATTTCTGCAATTGAACGCATTATTTTAGCACCAGGAAGTGAGTTTGAGACACCATTTAAAATTAAACATCAACAGGAAGTTGTTATTCCCCAGGCTGTTGCAATTGTGGCAAGAAAAGCAATGGCAGGTGTTTTACATAAAGGAACGGCTATTTTTGCATCCCGGCATCCTCTGATGAAATATGTTCAGTCAGCAGGGGCAAAAACAGGTACGGGTGATAATCGATACAATCAGGAACCTATTAATCGTTCGGCCGCTGTACTCAGTATTTTAGATACTGGTGCAGGCAAAGCAAAATATGCGATCTGTATTACTATGAGTGTCACTGAAGGTGATATAGAACGTTACAATTTTACCAGCAAAGTGCCAGTAAGAATTTTATCTCGTATTGCTGATCATCTTAGTCCTATCATTGCTAAAAAATCCACTCAGGAATTGCAAATTGAATTAGCTGCAAAGCATGCCGGAAAATCAAATCAACGTAATTTGGCCTTAGCTTCCCCTTTAGTGAGAAAGAATCGCCTTCAGTACAAAAATCATAAGAGTGGTAAGCCTGTGATTAATGTAACTAATGGGACAAATGACT
Source organism: Gammaproteobacteria bacterium (assembly GCA_028571885.1). Taxonomy (GTDB): domain Bacteria; phylum Pseudomonadota; class Gammaproteobacteria; order GRL18; family GRL18; genus GRL18. Next base: position 5,382 of record JAPVVU010000081.1, read on the forward strand.
CAGATCAATTATTTAGAAACCTGTTTTAAATATTTTTTCTGACAACTGAAATCAATGTCAGCCATTATTTATGCCACATATTGCAGGCTTAACACAAGCCCTCTAAATCATGTAAATGATTAATGTTTCTTTTTTTTTCAATTTACCCTATATATTTTTTAACATTTGCCGATATACTGAGGTATAACAAAAAAATACCCTTTAATTCCCTGTCTGTTGGAGTGTTATTATGACAATCAGTAAAAAAATTCACATCCCTTTGATCTCAGTGCTGCTGTTGGGATTAATCGTGATTTTTTTTGTTTCCATTGATGGCTTAAACAAAATTGAAAGTGATGTTTTCAGCAAAGAAGAGACTCAATTAACTGATTTTTACAGCCATAAATTTCAAGCCAAAATGGACATTGCCATATCGAATGCCATTAATATTGCTCAAAACTATTCCGTCGTGTCTTCTCTTAAAGAAAATAATCGCGAGATTGCCATTAATGGCCTGAAAACCATTATTGATGACTTTAAAAATAATACCAAGTTTAAAAACATAAAAATTCACATCCATGATAAGAATATTGTCAGCTTCGTCCGATTGTGGAAACCGAAGAAATTTGGCGATGATCTCAGCGGCTTCAGAAAAACCATTGTTGAAGTAAAAAAGACCCAAAAACCCCTGGCGGCCATTGAAATCGGACGTGCCGGTCTGGTGCTCAGAGGTCTGTCGCCCATTATTTGGGAAGGGCAGTATTTAGGCAGTGTGGAGTTTATGCAGGGACTGAATTCCATTATCCGGGATGCTAAAAAAGATGACATCGATATGGTCATTGTAATGAAAAAAGAATTGATGAGTGTGGCGACGCAGCTCAAAGGCCAGCCCGAGTTAAATGATCAATTTGTGTTGGCGTCTAAAAAAGATGATCTTAACCCGGCATTTTTTGCTGAACTGGCCGGGCAGGATATTACCCGGACCGGTGAAACGGATAATTTTTTCTACACCAGTTTACCCATCAACGATTTTACCGGCAAGGTGGTGGCGTATGCGATCATCGGGGAGGATCTGGCTAAAGTCAAAACCATTATTACTAATGCAAAATCAGCCTTGATTAATCAAGTTATCATTATGGTTATTCTGGATATTTTTATTTTGTTCTTTTTAATTTTTATTATCAATAAAACGGTGGTAAGCCCCATTAAACAATTAGAAAGCATTGCTAAAGATCTCTCTGAAGGCGATGGTGATTTAAGCAAACGCCTGAAGATTGAAACCCGGGATGAAATTGCTGATGTGGCGACTTACTTTAATAAATTTATTGAATCCGTGCAGAATATTGTCATCGAAGTTCAGGCGGGTACTCAGGCGACCCACAAAACCATCAGTGAACTCAATACTATCTCGCAGCAGATAGGGGTAGGTTCAGTGCAAACCAATGAGCATCTGCAGTCGTCCAGCAAAGAAATGAGTGAAGTGACTGAATTCACACAAAAATCAGTTGACGGCATTCAAAATACGCTGGATGAGATCAAAGAAGCCAATAGTCTGATGGGCCAGGCCAATCAGTCCATGTCGACATTGAAACATAATGTCCAGAAAAATGTGGATTCAGAGACCGAGATCAGCAATAAACTCAATTTATTATCCAGTGATATTGAAAAAGTCAATGGCGTGTTAGATGTCATTAAATCCGTTGCCGAGCAGACCAATTTGTTAGCGCTCAATGCCGCGATTGAAGCCGCCAGAGCGGGTGAGCAGGGCCGGGGCTTTGCGGTGGTGGCCGATGAAGTGAGAAATCTTGCGGTCAGGACACAAGAATCCTTAGAAGAAATAAACACCACTGTGAGTGATGTGATCAGCCAGATCCATGGGATCAATAATGAAATGAAAGAAGGCGTGGCAGAATTATCGGATTTAATTGAAACATCCGGGACGGTGTCACAACAAATTACCAGTAATTCTCAAATACTTGACGCGTCCACCAAAGCCTTTGAAGACAATATGGAAAATATACGCCAGATTTTCAATAAAGTGAAAACAGTGGACGGCTATATTAATTCAAGTGAGGCACTGAGTGTTAATAATGCCTCGCTGATAGAATCGATGGTCAGTAGTTTTAATGAAACAACTCAACAGGTTGACTCACTGGATCGCGCCATCAATCGCTTTAAAATTCAATAATGTTTGTCCATTCTTATTGCTTAAAGACATATTCAAGGCGGCCATCGACGGCCTTGGCTTTTTTGTGCAAAATGTCTGATTTAGACTATCATTAAAAATAAAAATAAAAATAAAAATAAACAATTGACCGACTTTAGTGATTAACCCCTTTAATAAGTCAGTCTTTTTAGTAATTGAGGTAATTCTGCATGCTTAAACTATTCCGGAACTTAACGATAAAGACAAAGATGATCATTGGATTTGGCGGCTCTATCGGCATGCTGATCATCATTTCTCTCATCACTTTACAGGCTTTTAATCGTACGGAAGATAAAATCTCGATCATGGTTAATGACATCCAGCCGGTTGTGGAAATGGCGGCTAACCTGAATACCAGCCTTAACCATGCCGCTGAAAGGATGGGCTTTTATCTGCTCAGTAAAGAAACCATCCACCGGGAAGCATATGAAAAGTACCTTAAAGACATCGACGTGCAGTTTGATACGCTGCAGGGGTTTTCGCTGATACAAAATAATCCCGACTATCAGCAATTAGTCAGTGACATTAAATTACCTCTGGATCGTTTTAAATCTTTTAAACAGGAAATTATCAGCGTTACCGAAGATCCGATGCTGAATATCCCGGCACTGCGGATCGCCAATGAACAAATCAATCCACAGGCCAGAAAAGCGCTGGAATTAATCGCTCAGATGATCCAGTCTGAAGACGATGAGGACGACGAATCGGGTGAACGTAAAGCAATGAAAAAGCTGTTTTACGATATGCGTTATTCCTATGTACTGGTGGTGTCCGGCTTACGGGCTTTTGTGGCCTTTCAAGGTGAGGTTAACAAAGCCAACACATTGCTTTATTTAGAACAGATCAGGGAAAAACTGACTCAGTTGAAAGAATATGAGTCGCTCTTCACGTTTGAGCAAAGTGAAGCGTATAGCGAACTGGTGCCTCTAGTGGCAGACTATAAACAAGGCCTGGAAGAACTGTTTGAGGTGCATGGCAGCGAGAAGTCCTATCAGGATCGTTATCTGATCCGCACTGAAATAGGCCCGTTGGTGACTCAGGTTGGTGAGCAATTAAAACAGATAAGCACGCTGCTCAATCGTCAGAACGCCGAGACAGGCAAAAAATTACTACAGGATACCGCTGATATCAATACCTTTATCGTTTTGATCACTCTCATCAGTGTTGCTTTTGGCTGTACCGTGGCCGTGGTTATTTTAATCTCCATTAATAAACCCTTATGTAACGTGGTGAGTGCGCTCAATGATATTGCGCAGGGTGACGGCGATCTGACACGGCAACTGGATGTTGCCGGCACTGATGAGATTGGTCATCTTAGCAACAGCTTTAATCTCTTTGTGAAAAAAATTCATGCCGCTATCAGCGAAGTTAATAATTCCGTCGGGAGTCTGGTCAGTGAAACCGCACAAGTGGCCGATATTATGGCAAATAATTCACAGGGGGTGGAAAAACAGCGTATTGAAACCGATAAAGTGGGTGTAGCGATGTCAGGCATGTTGAGTACCTCCCGGGAAATGGAAGCCAAGACGCAGTCGGCGTCGGATTCAGCCCGGCAGGCTGACGCGTCAGCAAGACAGGGTCAGGAAATAGTGGGCCAGACGATACAGTCCATTAAGCATTTAGCTGAAGATGTCGAAAAAGCAACCACGGTGATCAACGTCCTGGGTAAAGATGTCGAAAGTATCAGTTCTGTGGCTGAGGTGATTAAGGGCATTGCCGAGCAGACCAATTTGCTGGCCCTCAATGCAGCGATTGAAGCGGCCCGTGCGGGTGAACAGGGGCGGGGCTTTGCGGTAGTGGCCGATGAAGTGAGGACACTGGCCAGCAAAACGCAGGAGTCCACTCAGGAGATCCAGGCGACCATTGAAAAACTGCAGGCGGCCTCTGAGCAGGCCATCCATGCGATGCAGAATAGTCAGACGACGGCAGTCGAAACCGTTAATCATGCCGAACAGGCCAATCAGACACTCGATTCCATTGTGGCTGCGGTGGTGACTATCAATGAGATGAATCAGTATATCGCTGATGCATCCATGAAGCAGAACCAGACCAGTGGCGAGATCAGTGCCAATATGGATAATATTATTCACATATCAGAAAACACAGCCGAAGGCAGCAAAGAGGTTTCCATTGCACTGCAAAGTCTCAATGAAATAGCCGATAAGCTCAACACTCTGGTCAGTGCATTTAAAGTCTAAGTTTTTGAAAGTCTAATTTTTCGAAGTACTGAAAAGCGACATTATAAATGGAATTTCTCCTTCATAGTGTACTATGAAGGAGTCATTTCCAGATGCTTTTAAGGTAAATTCACAAAACAAAAGTGCTTATTATTTTCTGTTTTGTTCAACTTTTGCTTAACTTTTGTTTAACTTAGGCTATCAAATTAAAAAATCAGCGTTCACTTTCTGGTGATGTAAAAGCATCTGATGAAATATCCTGCATATTTGCTCCAGCTAAAAATGCCATTTTGCTGGTCTTTTTCACCAAATCGGGTGCGCCGCATAAAAAGACCTTCCAACCTTTCAAAACAGGATGTTCTAACAAAGCAATATCAGATGCATATCCTTTTTTTATTCCATCAGCAGGTTCCTGGTCACTCACACAACCATAATAATAAAAATTGCTGTGTTTCTGTGCCATATTCGTTAGCATGTCATGAAGGTAAAGCTCTTCTGGACAAAATGCGCCATGATATAAATGAATAGGACCGCTATGACCTTGATGCAAAGCATCTCGAAGGATGCCAAGTAAAGGTGCCAATCCTGTACCAGTACCGATCATAAGGATAGAATGTTCAGGTCCGTCAGTATAAAAACAATGTCCATTTGGTCCTTCAATATCAATATGCATGCCAATAGAAAAATCATCGACGAGCCAGTTACTCATTTTTCCATCGGGTACATTGCGTACCTGTATTTCCAGAAATTCATCTT
>JAPVVU010000082.1 GCA_028571885.1 Gammaproteobacteria bacterium
GACTAATTCGTCTCAATAGCTGTTCCGAAATAGTGAGCATTCATTATTTAATGATCCGCATCAGAACCTGGCATTTATTATTGTGCTCGGACTGCGTCAAATCGCCCAATAATAAATGCCAGGTTCTAATGCTCCTTGTTCACTGTTATAGGAACAGCTATTTTGACGAATTAGTTGTAATCAGTTATCAATTTAAAAAACCAGCACTTTTTCTGCGTCTCTGGTATGTTGTGCCAATTCTTTCATGGTACTTCGTTGTGAACCTTCTATCGTTTCTTCATCTGTTACACCACGAGCATCCATACAAGTACCACACAAGAGCACTTCACCATTTCGAAGCACTGAATTTAACATCAGTTCAATATTGTAAAATCCCTGTGGTACTTTTTGCCCTTTTTTGGCACATACTACCGCATCAGCCATCAAAAACACTGTAATATGAGTATCCGATTGGCTGAGTGCCCTGGCCAGACGCAGACCATTAAAACTTCGTTCAGTACCATAAGGAGGATCATTTAAAATGATTAAAATATTCATTATCATATCTCCATTTCATCGTTTATTCAGTGGGATAGCCTTCTATTGGGTAACCGTGTTTTATCCAGTCGGTCATGCCCATTTTGGCTATGTAAGTATTGCTAAAATTATTTTTTGATAAAATTTTTGCCGCTTTATCTGATTTACGATCAGTTCGGCAGATGGTGACAATGGTTTTCTTCCGATCATCTCCAATTTCATGGATACGCTGCTCCAGTTGCTCTAAGGGGATCAAAACAGAACCAGTAATATGACCTTGTTCACCAACATAATCTTCAGGGGTTCGTACATCCAGTAATAAAATATCTTCTCCTGCATCCATACGTTGTTTTAAATCTGTAATACTGAGCATATTCTGTTGACGGAAGCGTGATATAAATTTAGGTAAAAAAATAACGATTGCAAAAAAGGCCAGAGCTAACATGGCTTTTTGAACCAGACTTTCTCCTCCGGTAGCAGCTTCACGACCGATATAGCCTAAATAGGTATAGGCAATGGCTCCAGGAAGCATACAGATGCAGGTGGCCAGGGAATAATCGAGCAGTTTTATTTTTGTTAAACCCAGTGCATAATTAAGCAGATTAAATGGGAAAATGGGCACCAGTCTGGTAAAAGCTACAAATCGCCAACCTTCTTTTTCAACGCCATTAATAAGTTGTTTTAGACGGCTACCCGATTTTTGGATAACCCAATCAGAGGCAACGTAACGAGCTAGCAGAAAAGATAAAATGGCACCAATAGTTGCCCCCGTTAAATTGTAAAGAACACCCCAGACAGGGCCAAATAAAGCGCCTCCTGCCAATGTGATAATGGAGCCAGGCAGAAAAAACAGGGTTGCCAGCACATAACCTAACATAAAAATAACTGGTGCAAGGGAACCTGACTGTTGAACCCAATTTTGTATGCTATTTACATCTAATAAATCACGATTAATTACAGCAAAACTGATCCCTGCAATCAGAATGCTCAATAAAAAAAGGCGTAAGAAAGACTGATTCATTGTTTAATTTTCACCGTCAAAGTCATTATTCAGGTAATTAAGAAATATAATTCAAAAAACGTGTTGTACTGTTTATTTATCAAGTGGTTAGTATTATAATTTTAACTATATGCAACTATTCAATTAATCTATTGAATACAATTATACAAAGGTGTTGTTTTATGTCAAGCAATAATTTTAAACAGGAACTCTTTACTCAATTTGCTCGTGTAGGGAAAGCGATGAGTAACGGAAATCGTCTTGAGCTGCTTGAATTTATTGCTCAGGGTGAGCGAAGTGTTGATGAGCTGGCCAAAATATCAGGCTTGTCGGTAGCCAACACTTCTCAACATCTGCAGCAACTGAGACTGGCCGGGCTAATCAATTGTAATAAACGTGGTTTAAAGGTTTTCTATCACATCAGTGGTGATGATGTGATTGATTTATTTAATTCGTTGAGAAATGTAGCTGAACGTCATTTATCCGATGTTCAGCAGCTAATTAGTACTTATCTCACAGTAAAAGATGACCTGGAGCCTATACCTGCAACAGAATTACTTGATCGTGCCAGAGATGGTCTGGTCACAGTTTTAGACGTCAGACCTTCGGAGGAATATCAATCAGGACATGTTCCAGGCGCTATTAATATACCGCTATCACAATTGGAAAAACATCTGGGTTCACTGGATAAAGCACATGATATTGTCGCTTATTGTCGTGGCCCTCACTGTGTACTGGCTTTTGATGCCGTTGAAAAACTACGTGATAAAGGTTTTACGGCACATCGCCTGGAAGACGGTTTTCCTGAATGGAAATCAGCAGGCTTACCAGTTGAATGACTGCTCTTCTCAATGGGACTAAGTGAGCATTTGCATTCATAGTTCCGTCAATAAAATAAGCGACTGTCCATATAGGGCCTGGATTATAATATTTTAATTAAAAACCATATGTTTCATTTGCGCTGTCTGTTGTGTTTTTAATCTGTCAGGACTTGACAGTCCACTCATTTCTTATAAAAATACCTAGCTTATAAAATCTATTAAAACTAAATTTAACGTTCACTTAATGAAGGGTTATTTAATGAAACATGTTTTTATGTTTTTTACTATTATTTCATTTATTGTATTCATCAATATTGCTCATTCTGAAACGCTCAGAGTTGGAATTTCGACTAATTATGCGCCCGTTGCTTTTAAATATAATGGCAAAATTGTAGGCATAGAAGCTGATTTGGCTCAATATATTGGCGATATAACTGGAATGACCATTAAACTGATTGAAACTCCCTGGGATAATCTTGAAGATTCACTCAATCAGGGCAAAATAGATGTCGTTATGTCTGGCGTCTCTATTACTGATGAAAGGAAGGAAAGAGTCGATTTTACCCAATCGTATATGACTATTGGTCAGATGGTGCTGATAAAAGCGGATAACATTATGAACCTTTCTTCTAAAATGGCAATGTACTCAGCAGGGAAACGCTTTGGTAGTGTAAATAATACGACGGGTCAGAAGTTTGTTGAATCTGAATTTTTAAATTCACAGATATCTGTTTTTAATACTGTTGAACTGGGGATTAAAGCGCTTAAATCTGATGAAATTGACTATTTTGTTCATGATGCTCCTACCATCTGGCAATACACTGTAATGCCAGCTACTCAAGATAAAGAACTTTTTGGTTTATATGAATATATGACAGATGAGCCATTGGCCTGGGTTGTTAAAAAAGGCAATAAGGCACTTCTGGAAAAATTAAATCAAGCGCTGAGTACTATGCAAAGTAAAGGATTTGTGAACAAGACTATTAACCGTTGGATACCGTTAAAAATTGAAGTAGGGCAGTAAACACATGGTTAAACATAGGGTTAAACATTAGGCTAAAAACTATGTCAGAACATAATATAAAACTTACCTGGAGTAAACAAACGGAATCATTTGCCTATAAGGATTACAATAGAGATCATCAGTGGGATTTTGGTGAAGGTTTAATTGTCAATGCTTCATCTGCACCTCAATTTCTCGGTAATCCCGAATATGCCGATCCAGAACGTGCATTTGCTGCTGCTTTGTCCAGTTGCCACATGTTATTTTTTATTGCTATTTGTTCTAAGAAACGTCTTGTTGTGCAAGATTATGTTGATAATGCAACGGCCTTTCTTGTGCAGGATAAGCAGGGTGATCTAGTGATCAGTCAAGTCATTTTAAGACCAGATGTTATTTTTGCTGAAGGGATTGAAGTGGATAGAGAAACGATTGAAGAAATTCATCATCAATCACATGAAAAATGCTTTCTTGCTAAATCTGTTAAGTCGGATGTGGTTGTAGAACCTGTCTGGCGCTGAATTTTAAGACTTTGAGGGTGATTTTCTTCTCAGACGACGCTCTTTTATATGACGAATAATATGTAATCGCCAGAGTAATCGTATGGTTGTATAGGCAATGAAAGCACTAATGGTGCCGCAGATAAGACAGCCCAGTAACAAAGGTTGCCAGATTAAATGCAATTGTTCTGTAAACCATTCCGCTGTCAGCTTATAATCGCTGCTCATTGCTTCCTGGCCCAAAACAAAGGCGCCAACTTTATATGCTGTATAGAAAATAGGCGGCATGGTGATGGGGTTTGTTATCCAGACAAGGGATACTGAGATTGGTAGATTAACTCTGGATAAAATAGCGAAGGCTGCAGCAAAAACCATTTGTAGGGGAAGTGGTATAAATGCACAGAAGAGTCCCACTGCAAAGGCACCGGAAACCGAGCGGCGATTGAAATGCCAAAGATTACCATCATGTAATAGTCTGCCAAAAACTTTTAAATGTTTATGGTTTCTGATCGTGTGGTGTTCAGGCATGTATTTTTTTATAAATTTTTTTGGCATAATAATACGTCAGATTTAAGCAAAGATTGTCAGTGAAGACTTTTCTTTAGAACCATTTTTTAAGACATTCTCCAGAGCCTTCTCTAAGGACATTCTCTAAGGATACAGTTTATGCGAACAGGGATTGTCGCGTTTATCATTGGAAATATCAGTTTACTTTATTGGCCATTAAACTTTGGTCTTATGGGGCCTGGTTTTATAAAGTCTGACTTCAAAGCTTCTGGCTTTATAGAGCCTGATACAATAAACCTCTCGCTCTTAAATTCAGGTGCTGAATCAGACGCTGTTTTTGCAGAGACTGAATCAATTTTTTTAATTGTCTGTCTTGTTTTTATTCTTATCTTAGTATTATACAAAGCTCGACAGATTTTTGTTAGCTTATCATCCTTTATTCTCCCCAAATCACTTAAAAAGCTAATATTTACTATTTTTTCTTTTTGGGGTGGAGTACTTTTTACTGCATTTTATATTACTCAGATGTATCCTGTACTTGATCTGGAACAGATAGAAGGCAAAACAATTGAAGTAAAAGGTTATCTTAATTCTATACCCAATCAATCAAAAGAAAAACAGAGCTTTGAATTTTTTATTACAGCACTAAAATTGCCGGTTCTCCAGAACAAGAGTGACTTAAACTTAAGCCATCAGGACAAAAGATTACCGCTCAAGCAATGGGATAATTCTTTTACGGGCAAGGTACGACTGAGCTGGTATTACACGAATAATGTGTTACAAAATGGGCAGAAGTGGCAATTAAAAATTCGTTTAAAAAAACCAAATGGTTTATTAAATGGCGATTTTGACTATGAAAAGTGGCTTTATCAAAACCGTATTCTGGCAACGGGTTATGTTCGTGAAGGGTATATTTTAAATACTTCTGATCAGTCTTTCTTTAGCACATTTTTTAAAGTGCATATTGTTAACTTAAGGCAAAAAGTAGCAAGCCAGATAGATATTGTTCTGGCAGATTACCCGTATAAAGGACTGGTAAAAGCATTGGCAATTGGTATCAGACATGATATTGAGCCTGAACAGTGGCAGTCTTTTCTACGTACCGGGACAAATCACTTAATTGCCATTTCAGGCCTTCATATTGGTCTTATGTCCTCATTTATCTGGATAATCGTCTTTGCTTTATGGCGTTCAATCAGCATTTTAAATCTAAGATGTCCTGCGACCTATATAGCATCAGTGGCGGCATTAATTGCAGCCATTATGTATGCGGCTTTGGCGGGCTTTGCCATTCCCACGCAAAGAGCCTTAATTATGTTATGCGTGGTTTTTATGGCAATTATGTTTAAACGTGAATTTCAACCCAGTTATATTTTGTTACTGGCCTTCTTAAGCGTTATTGTCTTTGATCCCTTAAGTCCTCTGTCACCCGGTTTCTGGTTGTCATTTGGTGCGGTGGCTATTATTTTATTGATCGTGTCGGCTCGTCTTAGTATTCAAACGGATAAAAAAGATAAATTCCTGCAATTTGGCTGGCTGCAGTTTGCAATCTTTATTGGCCTGCTGCCGCCTTTGCTGATTTTATTTCACCAATTTTCATTAATTTCACCTATAGCCAATCTTTTTGCTGTGCCTTTAATGAGTCTCATCATTGTGCCGTTAACTTTATTTGCTACAGCACTGCTTTTTATCTTTGCTCCCCTAGGTCTATTTGTATTTAAATTACTTCAATGGCCGATTGATGCGCTTTTTGACGTTTTGGGCAGTTTAAGCCAGTGGTCTAATAGTCTTATATATGTAGCAGAAGCACCTTGGTATGTGATATTGATGATTTGCATCGGCAGCCTTTGGTTATTAATGCCAAAAGGCTGGCATGGACGATGGTTAGGTGTTATTTTATTTTTTCCTGCTTTTTTTGTTGAAGCAGAAAAAATACCACAGGGCCAGGTGCAGCTGACTGTATTAGATGTTGGACAGGGACTTGCTATGATACTACGGACTCGTCATCATATTTTGTTATATGACACGGGTGATAAGTATAGTGAACAGTTCAATATGGCGGATAAAGTGATTATCCCCTTTATGAGGTTACAGGGAATTAATAAAATTGATAAATTAGTAGTGAGTCACTCAGATCGTGATCATGCGGGCTCTTACGCAGAATTAATTGAACAAATCCCGATTAATGAGGTTCTGGCAGGCGAACCAGAAAAACTCAATGTGAAATTATCCTCAAATCTTGATAAAAATGAAATAAATAAACTATCTTTTATTTTTCCTGTTAAGCAGTGTATTTCAGGACAGCAATGGCAATGGGATGATGTTCAGTTTCGAATTTTATCACCTCAAAAGCCATTGCTGAATAAAAAAAGGAATAATCGCTCCTGTGTACTGCAAATCACAACGGCTTTAAAGCAGACTTTATTATTGACGGGTGACATTGAAAAAAAAGCAGAAAAACAGTTAGTTAATGAATATCCAGAATTGAAAGTGGATGTTCTGCAGGTGCCGCATCATGGCAGCAGGACATCATCATCTGCTTTTTTTCTAAAGCATCTTGAACCTAAAATTGCTTTGTTTTCTTTTGGTTACAGGAATCGTTTTCACCATCCGTCAGAAAAGGTCCTCAGCCGTTATAAAAAAATGCAGATTAAATTATACAATACAAGTAACGGGGCTATTGATATTAAGAGCAATATAACCAATAATTCATTTTCGGTAAAAGAATATCGAGTAGAAAATAGGCGACTTTGGCATCGTGATATAAAGCAGCTTTAGTTTTAAATATAGTTTTAAGTATAGTTTTATTAAGATTTAACGTAAGGGAAAATTGTGTTTGAATTAATATTAGCCGGTGGCTGGATTATGGCCCCAATTATTTTATGTTCCATTTTGGCTCTGACCATTGTGGTTGAACGTTTCTGGACTTTGCGTGAGAGAAAAATAGCACCGCCCAATTTAGCCGAGCAAATTATCAAACTGCATCAAAAGAATCGCATTACCAAGGAAGCTATTAATAAACTTTATAACAGTTCACCATTAGGTCGTATTCTGGCTGCAGGTCTGCGTAATATGAATAATGAGCGTGAATTAATGAAAGAAAGTATTGAGGAAGAAGGGCGCCAGGTTGTTCTTGAGCTGGAACGTTTTCTTAATACCCTGGGTACGATTGCATCAATTACACCCTTATTGGGACTTTTAGGAACGGTTATAGGTATGATTAAAGTTTTTGCTGTCATTACCAGCCTGGGAGTCGGTGATCCAAAGATACTGGCTGATGGTATCTCAGAGGCCTTATTGACAACTGCTGCTGGTTTATCAGTAGCTATTCCAAGTGTGATGTTTTACCGTTTTTTTCGTGGTCGCGTTGATGAGTTACTATTAAAAATGGAAGCCCAGGCGGTTTATCTAGTTGAAGTGATTCATGGTGATCGTTCAGTACCGGGAAATTGATATGAATTTTCGTCATAAAAAACCTGAAGAACTGGATGTTAATGTTACTCCTCTTATTGATGTGGTGTTTTTATTATTAATCTTTTTCATGGTGTCAACGACTTTTGACCGGCAGTCAGAACTTAATATTGAGTTACCCGAAGCCAGTGGTGAGATCACAGAGTCCGAGAAAGTAGAAATTGAAATTTTTATTGGCCCCAGTGGTAAATTCACCATTAATGGCAATGAAGTCATCAATACTCAAATAGAAACGTTGCTCAGAGCTTTGCGGGAAGCTGCAGGCAATGATAATGATCCCAGGATCATTATCGCTGCTGACAAAAATACTACCCATCAGGCTGTGATGACTGCAATGGATGCTGCACGTCAGATGGGATTTATACATATTACATTTGCGGCAGTTAAACCAGAATAAAATGATCTGCAGTGGCCTTTTTTATGCATTTCAATTTTGTTTATTTCTAAGCGGTTTAAACTAATGAAATCCATTTCTCATTACTGGCAAACGCTTAATTTTGTCAGTTTGACGCTGGCTCCACTCAGTTTTGTTTTCTGCTTTCTAGCCTTTTTACGGCGTATTTTTTACCGAATGAGTCATCGTCTTGGTTTGTTTAAATCATCATCTCGATTACCTGTAATTGTTGTTGGTAATATTTATATTGGCGGTAATGGTAAAACTCCCTTTGTAATCTGGTTAGTCGAGCAATTAAAACAAGCAGGTTATAAGCCTGGTGTTGTGAGCCGCGGCTATGGTGCTGCAGCGCAAGGCCCGTCATGGCCGCGGCTCGTCGATCTTCAGCAGAACATTCAATTATTTGGTGACGAGCCCTTTCTTATTCATCAAACAACTCAATGTCCGGTTGTGGTCGATCCTGTTCGTTCCCGAGCGGTTGATAAAATTTCACAGGACACTGATTGCGATGTTATTATCAGTGATGACGGCTTACAGCATTATGCAATGTCGCGCTTTATTGAAATTAATATTACAGATGCCAGACGACTCTATGGCAATGGACTGTGTCTACCGGCTGGCCCGCTGAGAGAGAGAAAAAGCCGCCTCAGATCTGTTGATTATATTGTTTATAATATCTCTCGATGCCAATCACACAATGCAATACAACAGTTTGAAGAAAAAGAGTTTTCTATGGACTACGAGTTTTCAATTATAAAGCCTTTATCTAATAAGGCTGAACAATCAATGACACTGTCCGACTTTAAGGGTAAGATTGTGCATGCAGTGGCTGGTATAGGTGAGCCCGGGCAATTTTTTAAATTGTTACGTCGTCATGGTCTAGATGTGATAGAGCACCCTTTTACTGATCATTTTCAGTATCGATCAGAAGACCTGGTGTTTGATGATGTTTATCCCATAATTATGACGGAAAAAGATGCTGTTAAATGCCAATCTTTTTCATTGCCTGATTCATGGTATCTGCCCATTAAAGCCAGGGTTGACAGCAGCCTGGCAAACAAAATTTTGGATCAACTAAAATCATATAAATCTGATCCTTAAAAAAATACCTGATGTTGAAATATATAAATTTTTAAAATGAGGCGATATAGTGGATAAAAAATTACTTGATATTCTGGCCTGTCCAGTTTGTAAGGGTGAATTAGACTACGATAAAGAAAATAATGAACTTATCTGTAAAAAAGATAAATTAGCCTTTCCAATTCGTGATGACATTCCCGTAATGCTTGAATCAGAGGCTCGTTCTCTGGAAACAGAATAATAGCGTATCTATACAATATAGAAAATAGTATGAAAAAAATAAAAGTCTTATTTGTCTGCATGGGGAATATATGTCGCTCACCTACAGCGCATGGTGTTTTTGAACATATTGTTAATTCAGAACATCTTGCAGAGCATTTTGAAATTGATTCAGCCGGGACTCATGCCTATCATGTCGGTTCAAAGCCTGATCAGCGTGCTCAGCAAGCTGCGGCTAATCGCGGCATTGATTTAAGCCATATTCGAGGTCGTAAGGTCAAGCAGACTGATTTTAAGCATTATGATTATATTCTCGCTATGGACAGCGACAATTACAGTATTTTAGATCAGGCTTGTCCTGAGGAATACAAAACTAAAATAAGCCTATTCCTGGATTTTGCTCCAGAACACCCGCTGGATGAAGTGCCTGACCCCTACTATGGTGGTATCAAGGGATTTGAAAATGTATTTGATATGGTTGATATAGCCAGTAAAGGACTTTTAGACAGGATTAAAAAGCAACATTTATCATAAAGACTTCACGCTCATTGTTTAAGCCTAAAGTTGCTTATTTCTGATTAGAAGAGGGGCGCTTTATAGAAATTTTAAGATATAACAAAAAAGGGGAATTCTCACGAATTTCCCTTTTTGTGTTTAGGTGAAAATTAAATTATTTAGAACTTCGTCCATCGCGCTTATCAGCTAATTTAGAAGAACTTGCTGATGAACCTGTACGTGTTGTTGTACGAGATCTTCTACCACGGCGACCGGAAGATTTTTTTGTCTTCTCCGAAGTGTCAGCGGGTGCTGAAGAGCTTTGCTCTTTTTCAACGTTGCTTGCGGCAGCTGATGGCGCTTTAGTAGTTGAAGGCTCTTTACTGGCTGAGGGCTCTTTACTGGCTGAGGGCTCTTTACTGGCTGAGGACTCTTTACTGGCTGAGGACTCTTTACTGGCTGAGGACTCTTTAC